>UQFL01000028.1 GCA_900540305.1 uncultured Oscillospiraceae bacterium
ATCTACACTTATGCGATCGTCGGCAGCGTCAGATGTGTATAAGAGACAGGGTAATAACAAAAGAAGAGCTGAAAGAATGCGACTCATATCTTGCACAGGGCGGAGTGTGCGTTTTAAAAGATATTGACGACTTTGACTGCTATTTTGAGGACACTATGAAAGCAGGGCATTACGAGAACAACCCCGAGAGTGTCAGAGTAATGATAGAGTCCTCCCCCGATGTAATAGGAACTCTCATAAAACTCGGCGTTCAGTTTGACACCGACAATGACGGCGACTACAACTACACGAGAGAGGGAGCCCACAGACAAAACAGAATTCTTCACCACAAAGACGAAACAGGTAAAGAAATCACAGCAACTCTGCTCTCAATTGCAAAAAAGAGAAAAAATATAACATTTGTCACTCAAACAACAATGATTGACATTATTGAAAAGGGCAATGTTTGTTACGGAATAGTTTGTGAAGATGAGTTTGGAGAAGTCTCTCCCATCTATGCTAAAGATATTATTCTTGCAACAGGCGGCATAGGCGGTCTTTTTAAGAATTCAACAAACTTCCCCCACATAACGGGAGATGCATTTGCGCTTGCGCTCAAACATTCTATTGAACTTCAGGATATAAACTATATTCAGATTCACCCAACAACTCTTTACAGCAAAAAGAGCGGCAGGCGTTTTCTTATTAGCGAAAGCGTCAGGGGCGAGGGTGCAATATTGCTCAATGAAAACGGCGAAAGATTCACAGACGAACTTCAGCCGAGAGATGTGGTTACACAGGCAATCTGTGAGGAAATGGAAAAGTTCTCAACAGATCATGTTTACATAACTCTCCCCACAATGACAAGCGAGGAAGCACAAAAGAGATTCCCGAATATTTTTGACGCCTGCATGGAAGAGGGCTACGATATAACTAAAGACAAAGTTCCCGTAACACCCGGTCAGCATTATATGATGGGCGGTGTAAAAACGGATATAAACGGAAAGACATCTATGGAGCATCTTTTTGCAGTTGGAGAAACGGCGTGCAACGGTGTCCACGGCAGAAACAGACTTGCGTCAAACAGTCTTCTTGAAAGCCTTGTATTTGCAAAAAGAGCGGCGGACCTTATAGCAAACGACAAATCAGAAAAAGAAGTTTATATGCCCGATATTGATTTTGACGCTTATCTGCCAAAAAAAGAACGCGAGGCAGAATTTAAAAAATTGATACTCGATGAAATAAAGAGAAAGGACAGTGATTTTTATGATAAGTGGTGTAACGATGAAGATTAACATAGACGAATATATTCTCAACACCTTGAGAGAGGACATTACGAGCGAAGATGTTTCAACAAACGCCGTAATGCCCGAAAACAAAAACGGCAAAGCAGAGCTTATCTGCAAGGGTGACGGAGTTATTTGCGGACTTGATGTTTTTGAAAGAACTTTCAAACTTCTTGATGAAAAATCACATTTTGAAACAGATGTCAAGGACGGCGATTTTGTAAAAAAAGGCGATATTATCGGCGTTATTTACGGAGATATTAAAGCTCTTCTTTCAGGAGAGAGAACGGCACTCAACTATCTTCAGAGAATGAGCGGTATTGCCACTATTACAAAGGAATATATGGCGGAACTTGAAGGATACAGCACAACGCTTCTTGACACAAGAAAAACAACTCCAAATATGCGCCCCTTTGAAAAATATGCCGTAACTGTCGGCGGAGCAACAAACCACAGATATAATCTTTCAGACGGAGTTCTTCTTAAGGACAACCATATCGGTGCGGCAGGCTCAATCACAAAAGCTGTTCAGATGGCTAAAGCTTATGCTCCTTTTGTAAGAAAAATAGAAGTTGAAACAGAGACAATTGAGCAGGTTAAAGAAGCTCTTGAAGCAGGCGCAGACATTATAATGCTTGACAATATGGATAACGAGACTATGAAAAAATGCGTTGAGCTTATTGACGGCAAGGCGCAGACGGAATGTTCGGGTAATGTTACAAAGGAAAGACTTAAAGAAATTGCCGAAATAGGCGTTGACTTTGTTTCCTGCGGTGCGCTCACACATTCTGCCCCCATTATGGATATAAGCCTTAAAAATCTTGTTCCTATCGAATAAATTAATATTAAACGCAAAAAAGCCGTTGAAATCAAATGATTTCAACGGCTTTTTTTATTCATAAAAACCTATTTTTGAAATTACGGGATTGCTTCTGCTTTGTCTTATAACAAGTCTTGCGCCTGTGCATTTCTCATTTTTAAGCGTTACTATCTTCTTTGAGCCGATTATCGTACCTGAAAAAACAAGTTTATATTCTCCGTTTTTCTTCTTCAAATACAAATCAAACGCTTCAACACGCTGAGAAAAGCTTATATCTTCACACAATTCAATATAATTAATTCTTTTTTTCGCTCCAAAATCAAAATCCAAAACGCCGTCTTTATCCGTAAGTTCTCCGAGGTTTTTAACAACAACGGGCTTTGAATACATTTCTCTGATTTTATCGCCGAGACCTTTAACTGCTTTCATATCTTTTTTGTCAATATCGCCGTATGCAGTAGGTGGAATATTGAGAAGCAGAGTACAGTTATTCCCAACTGAATTGAGATATATATCAAACAGTTTTTTCGGTGATTTAATTGTTTTATTGCCCTTTTCAGCCCAGAACCACCCTTTACGAATTGAAACATCAACCTCTGCAGGATACCACCAAAGTTTATCTCTCTTTGCAAGCAGATCTCTGCTTCCGAGGTCTTCATCCATAGAAGTGATATTCTTCATTTTTGAAGCGTCCTCATCGGCGTGCTGACTGTTTTTCTCAACAGTTTCCGCTCTTGTAAGTTCAAACGGTACAACGGAAAATTCTGATTTTCTCGTTTTTCCGCCCTCGTTACCTACCCAGCGGATATCAGGGCCGCATATGGATATATTCGCATTTGGCTGAAGCTCTCTGATAAGGGCATAATATCTGTCCCAATCATAGTTGAACGCCTTTGCCTCTTTGCCCTTTGCGCCGTCAAACCACACCTCGAATATTTCTCCGTAATTAGTTAAAAGTTCGGTAAGTTGATTGCAGAAATAATCGTTATACGCCTCTGTTGCATATGTTGGCTCGTGCATATCCCACGGAGAGAGATAAACACCGAAATCAAGTCCCGCATCGTGGCAGGCGTCAGAAACCATTTTAACAATATCGCCGTCAAATCCGCTGTTTCTAACGCAGAAATCGGTGTACTTAGTATCCCAAAGGCAGAAGCCGTCATGGTGCTTACAGGTAAGAATAATACCCGTTGCACCCGCCGCTTTGGCGCATTCAATCCAAGTTTCGGGTTTTACGGTTTTAATATTGAAATCAGAAGCCTTTTCTTTTCCTGATCCCCATTCCCTGCGTGTAGCCGTGTTCATTCCGAAATGCATAAAAAGATAAAACGGCTTTTGCGAAAGTCTGCACTGAGACGGTGTAGGCTTTACGGAAATAAGGCGGTTTACCTCGTCTGAGTTAAGCGGGTATCCGTTGTTATCAGTTGTCCAGTTTTTATTAAAATCGTAACTCATTTTCTTCTGCCCCTGTTGATGCCTTTTATAAACTCATCTTTATCATTTAAATTCCACACGCATTTGTACCAGCAGTATCTCAAAAATTCTCCGAAATTCATATAAAATGTCTGCACTCTGTTTTCATCAACTTCATCGAAAACTTTTGACACCATTTCACCATAAGAATTTTCAACCTGTGTTACTGCAAGCACTGCAATGCTTTCATCAGCAGGAAGTGTTACAGTCTTTTTGCCTTTAACATCAAGTTCAATTATGTAGAAACAGAGTGACTGCGCAACATTATCCCTGCCAAGTTTATGGCTGTGGGTAGCTTCAAAACCAAGCTTTCCGTGCTTTACATAAGCCGTGTCGCCGAGGTCGGGTAAATCCCAGCCTGCAAAATTCTCTGTTGCGCTCAAAACGGTCTTCTCTACTGTTTCGCCGTTAACTTCAAACTCAACTTCCCTGTCCCCTTCATAAGACGCACAGAGTATGCAGAGTTTTTCCGCTTTGGGTGAAACCGCAATATTCTGACCTCTCATCACAATGGCGTTATTGTCAGTCTTTAAAATCTTGAATTTAGTGCCGTTTGCCGTGATTGTTTCAGGGATAAGCTCGCTCGGAATACTCTCAAAATCGCCTGTTCTGTCGCCGTTTTCGGTAATAATTTTCTTATCGGGCGCAAGTTCAACAAATTCGCTGTTGTTCTTTTTGCCCGAAACGGAGCTTTTATTAAGTGTAAGCGCAAAGGTACGAATTTGATATGGTTTGAAAGAAGTTACAAGTTTGCCGTTTTCAACAGTCGACTCGCCCATATTCTCTTCGCTTGCATAAACCTCTCTTGCACTTTCAACGCCCTCACCAAGAGTGAGTTCAAATCTTTCAATATTCTTATTTGAGCCCTCGTTCAAACGCACGATAATTTCATCTGAATTTTCAGCCTTTTTAATTGCACGAATAATAACATCGTTTGTTGAAACCTCACCGAAGCTGTAACGGCTTGAAAGAACGCCGCTGTGCTTTGTGCAGACATACGCAGTCGGCGGCTGAATAAATTTGCGTGCTTCAAGCTGAGTTTCAGAAAGGTCTGCGCCCTCGTGGCTGAATATCGCATAAGAATATCTGTTAAGACCTATATCCATCATAGACTGCATTGAATCTATACGATAGTTTTTAAGAGGCGTATGAAGAACAGTAAGCCTTAAAGTATTATCATTATACTTATCCCAGCCGTACTTACATTCGCTTATTACAGAAACGCCGTACTTTCCGCTCTTGTCAGTCAAATCTGCCCATTTCTGCGCAGGAACTTCAAAGAGCTTTTCATTCATATTACCACGCTGAATTGCGCCGAGACCGAGGTCAAATGTAGCCTTTTCGTTATTGCAGGTAAATGCAAATCTGTTTTTAGCCATAGTGCAAAGGTTCTGCCACTCAATTTCAGAATATACCTCAACAACATTTCCGCCGCTTGTAAGGGCAACATAATTTGTAAACTGAGACCTGTTCTTATCCTGCTGTACTACCTTGAATGCAACTCTTGCAGGGCCGTTTTCCTCAACGGAAATTGAAACGGGACGGGCGATTCTGTCCGCTTCTTTATTAGCCTGCTTGAAGTTCATTTCCCACGCAGGCCATTTTTTAGAACCTGTGTATTTGAAAAGGCCGAGAATAATAGGAGATTTTAAAATTTCCCTTTCATTCTGTGTTTTATCAAGAATTGAGCATATATTGCCCATCTTGTTAAGTTCAACAATATATTTCTCGTTTTCCATAACATTTTCAGTGTTTATGGAAAGGTCGCTTTCAAGCTTGCAGGGAACATCACTCGGGCGCACATCATACACTCTATATCCGAGTGACATCATATCTGCTATGAACAGAATTTCTTTCACACCGTTTTTAGTGCTGTTCACCTGGCTTTTAACCTCTTTGCCCTCGTCATCAAACACACGGACAAAAGGAGTTTTAATACCGTCAAGATAAATTGTTACTGCTGTACTGATTTCAGCTTCAATCGGGTTTGAAACCATAATGGGAGTGCCTGTGCAGAAATCTGTTTTCATAAGAGAAGATACGGACAACGCCGCCGCTTCAAGTTCGCCTGCAAACTGATTAGCGGAAAGAGCGTAATCATTCCAGCTTCTGCGGTATACTCTCTGAACAGAAGTGCCTGGCATATCATCGTGGAACTGATGAGCGATAGTTCTTTTCCACGCTCTTGTAAGCACATCGGAATTATAATCAAAAGTGCCGAGATAACTTGCGGCAACTGAGTTTCTCTCCGCAATATCTGCAAGTTCCTCACAACGCCTGTTCCACCTCTTGCCTACTGCTCTTGAAGTGTAACCGCCTACGCCGTGATTTTGCATAACAAGCTCTGTTTTCCATTCGGGAAGCTTGCTTTTCTGCTCGTCAGTAAGTTTATTTTCTATATCTATGTAAATTTCATCCGCCGTTGCAACATAAACTTCTGAATTGCTCGTGGAGTTTTCAAGTGTCTCTTTTTCTACAAAGGCAACCGATTTCTCTTTAGGCGCACCTCCCCTATCGCCTATTCCGTGGAAAACATATGTCCAGTCTAAGTCGTACTTTTCATTTTCCTTAAGTTTTTTCTGAACAAAATTCCATTTTCTAAGCTGAGTGAGAGTGAAATAATAATCGTGAGGGTTTACGCTTGCGTAAATATATTCACCGTCTACACCATACCATTTACCGATGTCAAACGGCGTACCGTAAGCAGAGCCCCATGCCAGCTTCTGAGTTGTAAATCCTAAAAGATTTGCATGGTGAGCTATTGACGGAAGCGCCCAGCCGAAACCAAAGCAGTCGGGCAGATAAATATCAACACTGCGCTTGCCGAAAGTCTTTTCAAAATAGGAATTGCCTATAAGAATATTTCTGAAAAGCGCCTCGGGGGACGGAATATTCGTGTCTCCGTTTTCAAAAGCTGAACCGCAGACATTCCATTTTCCCTCTTCAACATATTTTTTCATTTTCTCGAACAGTTCGGGATAATACTCCTGCATAAGCTCATAGCGGTATGAGCCCTCGAAATTGAATTTATATGTTTTGTACTTTTCAAAAAGCTTAAAGTTATCAACAAGCGTATTGTATATGTATTTTGAGACCGTTGTTTCAAAATCCCAAGACCACACCGTATCAAGATGAGCAGTTGCAACGGTATAGATTTTCTTTTTTTCGCTCATAGCACACCTCATATATTCGCAGAGCGGCAGAAAGCTCCGCCGCTCTTATTTCAGTTAATTTAATTTTATATGCCGTATCAAACAGCTACGATATTTACAAGTTTTCCGGGAACATAGATTTCCTTTTTAATCGTCTTGCCCTCTATTGCAGCGGCGATTTTTTCATCAGCCTTTGCAAGAGCGATTACCTCGTCCTTAGGCATATCAACGGGAATAGTTACTCTTGAACGAACCTTGCCCATATACTGAAGAACAATCTCTACGCTGTTTTCAACAGTCTTAGCCTCATCGTATTCAGGCCATTTTACTTCATGAACAGCTCCGCCGAAATTCATATTCTGCCAAAGTTCCTCTGTTACATGAGGAGCAAAGGGGTTGAGAAGAATTGTAAGGGTTTTGAGTTCGTCTTTCGTTACGCTCTTAGCCTCATACATTTTATTAATAAGAGTCATCATCTGAGCGATAGCTGTATTGCACTTAAGGTTATCAATATCCTCTGTAACCTTCTTAATTGTCTTGTGCATAAGAGCTTCAATATCACTGCTGTAACCGCTTTCATCATTAACCATTTCCTGAAGATTCCAGAAACGCTCAATGAATCTCTTACAACCCTTGATTGAGTCTGAATTCCAAGGAGCAGCTTTCTCAAAGTCGCCTATGAACATTTCATAAAGACGCATTGTGTCTGCACCGTACTGGTCAACAATTTCATCGGGATTAACTACATTGCCCCTTGATTTACTCATCTTTTCGCCGTTTTCACCGAGAATCATACCGTGTGAAGTACGCTTCATATACGGCTCTGATGTGGGAACAACACCGATGTCATAAAGGAATTTATGCCAGAAACGGCTGTAAAGAAGATGGAGAGTAGTGTGCTCCATACCGCCGTTGTACCAGTCAACGGGAGTCCAGTATTCAAGAGCTTCTTTAGATGCAAGCGCTTTATCATTGTGCGGGTCTGTATATCTGAGGAAATACCATGAAGAGCCTGCCCACTGAGGCATTGTGTCTGTCTCTCTCTTTGCAGGGCCGCCGCAGCACGGGCAGGTAGTATTTACCCAATCCGTCATCTTTGCAAGCGGAGATTCGCCTGTATCAGTCGGCTCATAAGAATCAACATTCGGAAGTTCAAGGGGAAGCTCGCTTTCGTCAAGCGGAACATAGCCGCACTTTTCACAGTGAACAATCGGAATAGGCTCGCCCCAATATCTCTGACGGCTGAATACCCAGTCACGAAGTTTGAAGTTAATTTTTTCTCTGCCTTTGCCCTCTTTTTCGAGCCACTCAATCATAGCGTGCTTTGCGTCTTCAACTGACATTCCTGTAATGAAACCGCTGTTTACGAGTTTGCCTGTTGCACAGTCTGTGAATGCCTCTTTCTGAACATCCTCGCCGCCTGCTACAACCTCTATAATCGGAAGATTGAATTTCTTAGCAAACTCCCAGTCTCTTGTATCGTGTGCAGGAACAGCCATAATTGCGCCTGTTCCGTATGAAGTAAGTACATAGTCTGAAATGAAAATCGGAATTTCAGTATCGTTAACAGGGTTTATGCCCATTACGCCGTCAAGCTTAACGCCTGTTTTGTCCTTGTTAAGCTCTGTACGCTCAAAATCGCTCTTGTGCGCCGCCTCATTCTGATAAGCACGCACTTCGTCCATATTTTTAATGTTATCCGCCCATTTCTCAATAAGAGGATGCTCGGGTGAAATAACCATATAAGTTGCGCCGAAAAGCGTATCACATCTTGTAGTGTAAACTGTAAGCGTATCGCCGAGAGTTGTTTTGAAATCAACCTCTGCGCCGCGGCTTTTGCCTATCCAGTTGCGCTGCTGAACTTTAACTCTGTCTATAAAGTCAACATCGTCAAGGTCTGCGGCAAGTCTGTCTGCATATTCTGTGATTTTAAGCATCCACTGGCTCTGATTTTTTCTGATAACCTCTGAACCGCAGCGCTCGCAAACGCCGTTTACAACCTCTTCGTTTGCAAGAACGCATTTGCAGGAAGTACACCAGTTTACAGCCATTTCCTTTTTATATGCAAGACCCTTTTTGAAGAGCTGAAGGAATATCCACTGAGTCCATTTATAGTAGGACGGGTCTGTTGTGTTAATCTCTCTTGTCCAGTCAAAAGAAAAGCCGAGCGACTGAAGCTGCTGTTTGAAATGAGCAACATTGTTTTTAGTTACCTCTGCAGGGTGAATGTGATTTTTGATTGCAAAGTTTTCAGTCGGAAGACCAAAAGCGTCCCAACCCATAGGATAAAGCACATTGTAGCCCTGAAGTCTTTTCTTTCTTGCAACTATATCGAGAGCCGTATATGAACGGGGGTGGCCTACATGAAGACCCTGTCCGCTCGGGTACGGAAACTCAACAAGGCAGTAAAACTTGGGCAGAGAATAATCATTCTTTGCCGCAAAGGTATTTTCCGAATACCAAATATCCTGCCACTTTTTTTCAATCTTTTTAAAATTATATTCCATAGCTCTTTCCTCCTGTTAATCAGCCAAAAACCTTTCTGTATCAATAATTTCGCCGTCTTCCCATAGATGCTCAAGGTTGAAATACTGCCTTTGCTCGCTGTGGAAAACATGAATTACAACCGACCTGAAATCAAGACAAATCCAGCCCGACTGCCTGCCCTCGATATGGTGGGGCTCTTCGCCCGCCTCGGAGAGCTTATATTCAATTTCATCGGAGATTGCTTTAATCTGTGTGTTAGAATCGCCCGAAACGATAACGAAATAATCCGCAAGAATAGAAAGGTCTCTTATGCCGATAACCTCAATATCTTTGCCTTTTTTACTGTCTGCCGCTTTAACGGCAACTTTTACAATATCAATAGATTCCATAAAGTCAATCCTTTTATTTATTGCTTAATTTCTTTTCAAGAATAAAATTATAGCATTCAAGCGTGTCGGGTTCAACTATAAGCTCAGCGCCGACAAGCTTGTTTATAGTATATTTTAATGAATAAAGCATAGCCTCGTCAAGACTTTCATCTGCAAGCTCACGCATTTTTTCTACATCGGGATAATTTCTGTCTGCCGAAATAAAGTCCGCAGTATAGACAACCTGCTCCAAAAGGGTCATATCCCGTCTGCCCGTTGTGTGGTATCTTATTGCGCCGAGAACATCTTTATCATCAATTCCAAGTTCAAGTCTGCAATACGCCGCTCCCGACATCTGATGAATAACGGAATTGTTTAAAAGCCTTGCCGCTGTAAGTTCTTCGCCGTTTTTTCTAATATAGTCATACTGAACGGAGAGTTCTTCTTCTTTCATAACATCGTGAAGAATACCTGCAAGCCTTGCCTTTTCGGGGTCTGCTGAGTATTTTTCAGCAAGAGCAACGGCGCTTTTTGACACATTCATCGAGTGAATATATCTGTATTCCGACAGCCTTGATTTTATGAGATTTTCATATTTTTCAAAATCAATCACGGTATAATCCCTTATTCTCTATATAGTCTAAAACTTTCTGCGGTGCGAGAGACTGCACGCTTTCTGAGTTTTTTATTTTATCCCTTATTTCACTGCTTGAGACAACAATAGGCTCAAAATCGGCAATTATGCAATTTGAAATACCGAGCGTTTTTTCGGCAAACTCAAAAAGCAATTCTTTAGAATTTTCCTCTCTAGCCGCTGTGCACAGAGTAGTCTCTTTAAGAATATCCTCAAACCTGTACCATTTATCAAAAGACAAAAACTGGTCTTGCCCTACTAGCAAATAAAAATCTGCATTTGGATATTCTTTACGAAACTGCATAACAGTGTCATAAGTGTAGCTTTTGCCCTGCCTTTTAAATTCCGCATCCGAAATCTCGATTTTATCATTATCCTCAAATGCAAGGCTCAGCATATTTAACCTGTCCTCACCGCTCACAAGGCTTTCTCCGCTCTTGTGAGGAGGAACGGATGTGGGCACAACAAAAAGCTTATCAAGACGGGCAATTTCAATAAATCTTTTTGCAAGATTTATATGCCCGTTATGAACGGGGTTGAAAGCGCCGCCGTATATACCGGCTCTCAATGCCTGTCTCCCCTGTTCTTTCTTGCATATTTTGCCCACGGATGCGCTTCTTCATACTCACGCTGTCTCTGGCGCATACCCTTGATTTTAACCTGCTTTTTAGGTGCTTTTTTGCCTTTTTCAGCAGCTCTCTGCGCCTTTTTGGCGTTGATTTTTTCTTTATCAGCTTTTCTGTAAATTACTATAACTCCGCCGATAACCTGAATAACCTCTGCCGAAAGCGCAGCGGCAAGTCTGTCTGCAAACTCTCTTGGGCTTTCAGGCGCAGTTTCAAGATGCACTCTGACTTTAAGCAGTTCCCTTGCGTCAAGAGCATCATCAATCTGGCTTATAAGATTTTCGGAAATTCCCTCTTTGCCTATCTGAAAAATAGGCTCAAGCGGATTTGCCTTAGCACGAAGTGCCGCTCTTTCCTTTGATGTCATATATATTTCTCCAACTCATTTTTTAATTTACGAAGGGCAATTCCCCTGTGGCTGATTTTGTCCTTTTCCTCGGGAGTATAATTGCCGAAAGACTTTCCGTTTATCACGAAAAGCGGGTCATAACCAAAGCCGCCGTTTCCGTCTCTTTCAAAACCGATTGCGCCGTGGCATTCGCCCCTTACAACAATTTTCCTGCCATCGGGGAAAACACAGCAGATGGCGCACACATAATATGCTGTTCTTTTCTCTGCGGGAACGCCGTCTAATTTTTCAAGCAAAAGGTCGTTGTTCTTTTCATCGTTTCCGTGCTCTCCCGAAAAGCGAGCCGAAAAGATACCAGGTGCGCCGTCAAGATAATCAACGCAAAGTCCGCTGTCGTCAGCAACTGCGGGCATATTGGTTATATTGCAGGCGGAAACAGCTTTAATCTCAGCGTTTTCCTCAAAGGTTGTTCCTTTTTCCTCAACCTCGGGAAGCTCAATTCCGAGCGTTTTCGCCGTAACAACATTTATGCCAAGCGGAGAGAGTATTCTCTGCATCTCCGCTAATTTTTTCATATTGTTTGTAGCTAAAATAAAATCCATTATTTCTCCTCTTCGTCAAACAGACCTGCGGCAAATGCGTCTGCGTCAAACGGCTGCAAATCGTCTATCTGTTCGCCTACGCCAACAAATTTAACAGGCACATCAAGCTCGTTGTTAATTGCAAGAACAACGCCGCCCCTTGCCGTGCCGTCAAGCTTTGTGAGGATAATACCCGTAATGCCTGCAGCGTCTTTAAAGTCTTTTGCCTGATTTACTGCATTCTGACCCGTTGTGGCGTCAAGCACAAGCAAAACCTCTTTTGAAGCGTCGGGAAGTTCTCTGTCAATAACACGGCTGATTTTGTTGAGCTCATCCATAAGATTTTTCTTATTGTGAAGTCTGCCCGCCGTATCAATGATAATAACATCGCAGTTTCTCGCCTTACCTGCCTGAATTGTATCAAATACAACGGAAGCGGGGTCGGAGCCCTCTGCTGATTTAATAAGGTCTACATCCGCTCTGTCTGCCCACACCTGAAGCTGTTCAATAGCCGCCGCACGGAAAGTATCTGCCGCGCCGAGTATAACCTTTCTGCCCTGGTCTTTAAGTCTAAGAGCAAGTTTGCCGATTGTTGTTGTTTTGCCTACGCCGTTAACGCCGATTACAAGAATAACGGAGGGCTTTGTACGAAGCTTGAGGTAGCTACCGCCCCATACAATACCCGAAACGATATCTTTGAGCATTTCACGCACTTTTTTAACATTTGTCACCTTGTCATTTGCAACTTTTTCTTTAAGGCTTTTTATAACCTTTTCAGCCGTTGCAAAGCCTACATCGCCCATAATGAGAACTTCTTCAAGTTCTTCATAAAGGTCGTCTGTAATCTCTTCATAGGACTCAACAACTTCATTGATTTTAGCTGTTATGCCCTCTTCTCTTGTTTTTCTGAGTCCTTTTCTGAATTTATCAAATAATCCCATAATCACTCCGCCTATATATTATTTTACGCATCAAGTCCCATCTGAGCGGCAAGCTCTGCCGACTGAAGCTCAAGAAGCTTTGAAACGCCCTTTTCCTGCATTGTTACGCCGTAAAGAACATCCGCCTCTTCCATTGTACCTCGTCTGTGCGTAATTGAAATAAACTGTGTTTTATCGGTCATCTTTCTCATATATTTTGCAAATCGCTCAACATTTACATCATCGAGCGCCGCCTCAACCTCATCGTAAATACAAAACGGTGATGGAGTTACTTTAAGCACGCTGAACAAAAGCGCCATAGCGGCGAGCGACTTTTCACCGCCTGAGAACAGATTAATATTCTGAACAGATTTTCCTGGCGGCTGTATTTTAATTTCAATAGGACTTTCAAGGCAGTTATCGGGCTGTTCGAGAATTATCTCTCCCTTACCGCCGCCGAAGAAATCGGCAAAGCACTGCTTGAACTCCTCATTGATTTTGTTGAACTGCATAAGGAATTTTTCGCTCATTGAAGATGTTAAATCGTCAATAATTCTTCCAAGCTCTGCCTTAGATTTTTCAATATCGTCAATCTGCTCTTTAAGGAATTCGTATCTTTCGGATACTTCCTTGTATTCCTCAATTGCGCCGACATTGATTGAGCCGAGCTTTTTAATAGCAACCTTTATTTCGTGAAGGCGTTTTTTAGCCTCGTCCATATTTTCTATCTGTATATTGAGCGCTTCCGCCTCTCTGCGAGTGAGTTCATACTGCTCAAACAGCATATCGTTAAGCTCGTCATACTCCTTGCGCATTGCAATCTTGCGCTCGTCAAGACGAACGATTTCAGCAGAGAGTTTTTCTCTCTCCTGACCCTTATTTCTTTCAAGGGTGCGAAGCTCACCAGAGCGTTTATCGAGAGCGTTTCTGTTTTCAATAAGAGCGCTTACTTCATCGCCAGAATTCTGCGACTTTTTACGAAGCTCTGCGGCGCTGTTTTTAATTTCGTCAACCGCATTTTTAAGTTCTGCGTTTTTGGCGAGAATTGCCTCGATTTCCTCTTCTGTTGATTTAACCTTGCTTGACTGAGTTGACCTGCGCTCACGCAATTCTTCAACAGAAATTGCCGCCGCCTGTGAATCTCTTGCAAGCGTTACAAGTTCAAGATTGATTTCTTCTGCTGTTTTGCGCAGTTTCTCACGCTTATCTGCTGTTTCGCTTGCGCTTTCACCTACATCACGAAGTTTATTTTCAGCTTTCTCAATTTCGCTCTGAACATTATTACATTCTTCAAGTGCAGAATCGTAAGCCTGTTTGAAAATGAGAATTCTTCCGTCTGCGTTTTCCTTTTCAGAGTTGAGCGAAACAAGCTCTGCCTGAAGTTTTTCAACTCTTTCGGAAATAAGCTTATGCTCGCCCTGCGCTCTAATATAATCCTCTTTGGCAGTCATCAAGTCTGCCTGTGCCGCCTGCATTTCTGCCGCTGCTCTGTTTGCATCCTCAGCGGCAAATTTATAATCAGCGGTGAGTTTTTCAACAGTTTTTGAAATTTCTTTTGCCTCTTCCTCAAGCTCCTCAATCTGATTTGCTCTTGAAAGAATACCTGCGCCTTTTGCGGCGCTACCGCCTGACATTGAACCGCCTGGGTTTATAACCTGACCGTCAAGAGTTACGATTTTAAATCTGTTTTTATAAGCCTTTGCAATGCCTATTGCGCTGTCCATATCATCTGCAACAACTACTCTTGAAAGAAGATTGCTTACAATCTGTCTGTATTTATCGTCACATTCTACAAGATCGCTTGCAATAGCAACAAAGCCGAGATACTCCTCTAAATCAGGCTCGTCAAGAGTTCTGCCCTTGATATTGGATATAGGCAGGAATGTGGCACGACCGAGTTTGTTTTCTTTAAGAAAATAAATAGCTCTTTTTGCGTCTGCATCTGTTGAAGTAACAATATTCTGCATTGCGGCGCCGAGAGCAATCTCAATAGCCGTTGAATATTCGCCGTCAACCTGAATAAGCTGTGAAAGCGGGCCGTGTATTCCGCCGAGCGCTTTAGCCTCTGCTCTGCGCATTACGGCTTTTACCGCACCCGAATAGCCCTCCATATTCTTTTCAAGATCTGACAGCATTTTAGCCTTAGACTTTTTATCTGAAAGCAGTCGGTTTGCCTTTTCAAGCTCATCTCTGAGTTTTTGAGCCTTTTCCTGCTTTGTTTTAAGTTTAAGAGTATAGCCGTTTATTGAGTTGTTGTTTTCATCTATTCTCTCCTGAAGCGCTGTAAGATTTTTTGCGCTGTCTTCAAGAGTTGCCTTTTCATTTTCAATAGATGCCTGAGCCTGAGCAACAGCGTCGTCAACCGTTTCTTTTCTCGCTTCTATTTCGTCTATACTTGAATGCGCCTGTGAGCATTTAACACGGTAGTCAGACAGTTTCATAGTAAGACTTGTAACGGTCTGGCTAAGCTCGGAAGCAAGGCGAGACATCTCCTCGTTTGAGCTTAAAAGCTCCTGAGTCTGCGCCATAACCTCTTGAAGCTGCTTCTTTTTCTGCTCTGATTTTACGGCATTCTCCTCAATAAGAGCCTCTTTCTGCTCGATTGCGGCGTCAATAGCCTCATTGCCCTGTGCTGACAAAGCAATGTCGGACTTAAGCCTTTCAATCGTTTCGTTGTTATGGGAAAGGGTTGTTTCAAGTACGGAAGCTTCGCCGTCTTTACGAAGCGCCTCTTCCTCATATGACGCGCCTGCGTTTCTTATCTCGTCTATTTCTGCATTTATTTTTGAAACGCCCTCAAGCACTTCTTCTATTTCATTTTCAATAGTCTTTAACTCGTTTTCACATATGTTATAAGACTCGTTTGCGGCGTCTATTTTATGTTCCTGCTCACGAAGTTCATTTGTAAACTTATTAATCTTGTTTACCCACACGCCTATTTCAAGCGTTTTCTTTTCTTCAGCAAGCTCAATAAATTTTGCCGCTTTTTCACTCTGTATTTTAAGAGGACCGACACGACTTTCAAGTTCGCCTAAAATATCAAGAAGTCTTACAAGATTTTCCTGCGCCTGATCAAGCCTGCGCTGAGCGTCCGTTCTCTTATGACGGAAACGGGAAATTCCTGCCGCTTCTTCAAAAAGCTCTCGCCTGTCCTCATTTTTAGCTGAAATTATAGAGTCTATTTTACCCTGACCAACCATAGAATAGCCGTCAGCACCGAGACCCGTATCCATAAACAATTCGTGAATATCACGACGCCTTACGGTTTCGCCGTCTATTTTGTATTCACTTTCACCGCTTCTGTAATAACATCTTGTAACAGTAACGGTGTCGCCCTTATCTTTTAGCGTTTTGTCGCTGTTGTCAAGAGTGAGCTGAACCTGAGCAAAGCCAACAGCTTTTCTTGCAGAAGTTCCGCCGAAAATGACATCTTCCATTTTAGAACCACGGAGATTTTTAGTTGATGTTTCTCCGAGAACCCATCTGACAGCGTCCGAAATATTGCTTTTTCCCGACCCGTTAGGACCTACAACGGCAGTTATACCCTTGCCGAATGTGAGCACCGTTTTATCGGGAAAGGACTTAAAGCCCTGCATTTCAAGTGTTTTTAAAACCATTATATAACCCTCAGTTCATTGGGCCCGAGGGTTTTGCCGAATTTAATTTCTATATCGTAACCCGCATCTTTGAGCGCAATGATATTTGACTTTTTATTTCCGAGTAATTTTGAAATTGACCTTTGATTTATGTAGACCTCATATTTTCCGGGTGGGTTCGAGGTGATTTTATTATACATCATTTTTGAAACCACCATTTCGCCGAGGCATTCGTGATAACCTCCAGCGAGCATATTTTCCTTTAACTCCTTGCTTGAATGAAGACCGACACGAATTACTTCAATACCGTTTTCCTCAAAAAGCTCAACAAGCTGAGCGCAAAGAGCAACCGTTTTATTAAGCGCAGAGGGCTTGTACTTTCCCTCTTCAAAAACTTTTGCAAGATAAGTACCTTTGATAACTACGGTGGGGTAAATTCTTACGGTTTTAGGTTTCAGCTTTACAAACTCCCTTGCCGTTAAGAAATCCGCCCCTCTTGATGACATATACAAATCCGTCATCATCTGAAGACCGAGTTCAAAGCCCTTTTTCTTAATGAGATTTGACGCTTTTCTGACATCATCCGCCGTATGACCTCTGAAATTTGCAGAAAGCACCTTATCGTCCATACTCTGCGCGCCGAGCTCAATTGCCGTTACGCCGTATTTTTTCAGCAGTGACAAGATTTCTTCATCAATACAGTCAGGGCGTGTGGAAATTCTGATGCCCTTTACCTTGCCGCTTTTCACATACGGATAAGCCGCTTCAAGCAGTTCGAGCATATAATCTCTTTTAATTGCAGTAAAAGAGCCGCCGAAAAAAGCGATTTCATATTCAAATTTATTATCGGTGTTTGAAGCTAAAGCCGTTTCAACCGAATCTATAACATCCTGTGCCGTAGGCGCATATGATTGACCCGTTATTGTATTCTGATTACAGAAAGAGCATTTTTGCGGGCAGCCGATATGGGGCACAAATATTGAAATATTGCCTTTTCTCATATTCCCATCAACTGCAAAGCTTCCTTTGCAGCCTCCTGTTCTGCCTGCTTTTTGCTTTTTCCCACACCTCTGCCGATTACATTTGAATTGAGGTGAACCTCTGCTTCAAAACGTTTATCGTGGTCGGGGCCGCTTTCGCCCGTAATAACATAATTGAGCGTTTCCTCGTGATTTTGCTGAACAACTTCCTGAAGCATCGTTTTATAATCTTTAAAATTAATGTGGTGCGTATTTATCGAGCCGCTGAGAAAACGCAAAACAAATTCTCTTGCTTTTTCAAGTCCTCCGTCAAGATAAATTGCCGCAGTAAGCGCCTCAAAAGCGTTTTCAAGATTTGACGCTCTTTCCCGTCCGCCGCTGTTGTCCTCGCCCTTGCCGAGATAAAGATAATCACCGAGAGAAAGTTTTTTTGCGTAATCGGACAATGATGCCGTGCAAACAAGGCTTGAGCGGAGTTTGGACAAATCGCCCTCCGGCATATCGGGAAACTTTCTGAAAAGAAATTCCGCCGTGATTACAGACAGCACTGCGTCTCCTAAAAATTCAAGTCTTTCATTAAACGCTGTGCCGAGCCTGTGCTCGTTTGCATAGCTTGAATGCGTCAAAGCCTGCACAAGAAAATCCTTGTTTTCAAAATTGTATTCAATTTTCTTTTCAAGTGATGATAAATTCTTATTCATTCACATCAAACGCCTTTTCCGTTTCTTTTATTAAATCTTTTTCCAAAAACCAAACAGCCTGCTTGATTGCGTTTTTGAATGTACGCGCATCTGCTGAACCGTGTGCCTTAATTACGGGCTTTCTTACACCGAGCAATACCGCTCCGCCGTATTCCTTGTAATCAAACTGCTTTTTCATATCTTTAATTCCGCCCAAAACGCCTAAAGCGGAAAGCTTTGTAATTATATTTTTTGAGAAAGCGTCCTTGATACCGTTCATAAGCACCTTTGCAACGCCCTCGTACATTTTAAGAATAAGATTTCCCGAAAAGCCGTCCGCAACAACAACATCGCAGTCACCGAACGGAATTCTTCTTGCCTCAATATTGCCGACAAAATTATAATCCGCATTCTGCATAAGCGAATAAGCCTCTTTAACAATATGAGTACCCTTTGTTTCCTCTGTGCCATTATTAGCAAGCGCCACTCTCGGTCTGCTCACACCCATAATGTGCTCCATATAAAGGCTTCCGAGTTTTCCGAACTGTTCAAGAAAATCAGCCCTGCACTCAACATTCGCGCCGCAGTCAAGAAGCAAAAACGGCTTTTCTGCGCTTGGCATAATAGAAGCAATACACGGTCTTTTAACGCCTTTTATTCTTTTGGTTAAAAGAGTTGCGCCCACCGTTATTGCACCCGTATTTCCTGCTGAAACGAATGCGTCGCCCTCACCCTTATTGAGAAGAGAAAAGCCTACGCCCATACTTGAATCCGCTTTTTCTTTTAAAACAGATTTAGCATCGTCGCACATTGTTATGGGCTCGCCCTGAGTGTTTACAATCTCAGTATTTTTTAATTTTATATTATTGCTTTTTGCGCACTCGCTGATTCCGTTTTCGTCCCCGACAAGAACAACATCAATACCGTACTCGTCAACAGCCATCATTGAACCTCTAATTATTTCGAGCGGGGCATTGTCCCCGCCGAATGCGTCAACGATTATTTTCATCTGCAATCACCCTTTCCAAAGCTTCAACAGCTCTTGAAGAAAGAGCGGCGTAGCGCTCCTTTTTATCTCTGATTTTCGGCTCAATCGGAGGTAAAACTCCGAAGTTTGCACCTATTGGCTGAAAATCCTTCACTGTTTCATCACTTATATATGCCGACAAAGCGCCCGTCATAGTAACTTCGGGAAGCTTTACGGAAGGTTTGTTTTCGTAAAGTCTTACAGCGTTAATACCTGCGATAATACCCGAGGCGGCTGACTCCATATAGCCCTCAACGCCTGTAATCTGACCTGCGAAAAATATATTTTTATGTGTTTTAAGACTGAAATCACTGTTCAGCACCTTGGGAGAATTTAAGAATGAGTTTCGGTGCATTACCCCGTATCTGACAAACTCTGCGTTTTCAAGACCCGGTATCATTGAAAAAACTCTTCTCTGTTCGGGAAATTTAAGATTTGTCTGAAAGCCAACAAGATTATACATTGTTCCCGAAGCGTTTTCACGCCTTAGCTGAACAGCCGCCCACGGTCTGTGACCTGTTCTCGGGTCTGTAAGTCCCACGGGCTTCATAGGTCCGAAGCGTGGTGCGTCAAGTCCTCTTTTAGCAAGTTTTTCAATCGGCATACAGCCCTCGTAAACATCAAAATCGTGAAGCACTGCGCCCTCTGCCGAAACAAGTTCGCTAATAAAGTTTTCGTACTGCTCTTTATTGAACGGACAGTTGAGATAATCGTTTTCTCCTCCCCTGCCGTATCTCGAAGCGCCGAAAGCAATTTCTGTATTGATGCTCTGAGCTGTTACTATCGGAGCCGCAGCGTCATAAAACGAAAGATAGCTACCGCAAAGCGCCTTAATGCTTTGGCTCATCTTGCCGTCAGTGAGCGGACCTGTTGCAACGATTGTGATGCAGTCTTCATCTGTATCAATATCGTCAACAACTTCATATTCAACTGTAATATTAGGATGTGATTTTATTTTTTCGGTGACAAGTCTTGAAAATTCATCCCTGTCTACTGCAAGCGCTCCGCCTGCCGCAACTGCGCACTGCTTTGCACAGCCGACTGTGAGCGAGCCGAGCATTTCCATTTCATATTTAAGCAGTCCTGCCGCCGAATCAAGCCTTGAAGCTTTGAGCGAATTTGAACAAACAAGCTCCGCAAATCCGTCCGTCTTATGCGCAGGTGATTTTTTAATGGGCTTTTGTTCATAAAGAGTTACCTTATAACCCTTTTCGGCAATCTGCCATGCGGCTTCCGTGCCTGCAAGTCCTGCTCCTATAACTTTAAATCTCATACTTTCCATTCCGAGGAAGTGCGGTTATTCAGCACTGTCGCTCTTTTTCTTTCTTGTTACCGGCTTTGTAAATCCGCAACCCTCTGTGTCGGGGCAGTAAAGAACATTGCCCTTTCTTCTGAACAGGGATTTTCCGCAGCGGGGGCAAACCTCATCGCTCGGCATATCCCATGTCATAAAGTTGCAGTTCGGATAATTTGAACAACCGTAAAAAGATGTTCCTTTTTTCGTTTTCTTTTCAATAACATCTCCGCCGCACTCAGGGCATTTTGCCTTTGTTTTGAGTACAAGCGGTTTTGTGTTTTTACATTCGGGGTAGCCTGGGCACGCAAGGAATTTTCCGAATCTTCCAACCTTGACTACCATATTTCTGCCGCACTTTTCGCAGATTTCATCCGTTTCCTCTTCCTTGAGTTTGATTTTAACGCCCTGCATATCTTTCTTTGCCTGCTCAAGCGGTTTTTCAAACTCATCATAGTAACGGCGAATCATATCAATATAATCTTTTTCACCGCTGTCTATTTTATCGAGGTCCTCTTCCATTTTTGAGGTATATTTAACATTTACGATATTCGGCATTTTATCTTCAAGAAGCTTTATAACAGCCTCGCCAAGCTCTGTGGGCACAAACTGCTTTCCCTCTCGCTTTACATACTCCCTCGCCACAATAGTTGAGGTGATTGTAACATATGTTGACGGTCTGCCGACGCCGTTTTCCTCAAGCGCTTTCGTAAGGCTCGCTTCAGTATATCTTGCAGGCGGCTGAGTGAAGTGCTGATTACCTAAAAGTGATTTAAGCTTAAGCTTATCACCCTCAGAAATTGACGGAAGCGGAGCAGAGGAATCATCCTTTGCATCGTCCACGGTTTCTTCGTAAAGAGCGGTAAAGCCGTCAAATTTAACGGTATATCCTGAAGCCGTAAAAATATAATCGCCTGCTGAAATCTCAACCTTAACAGTTTCCTGAAGACAGCTTTCCATGAGAGAAGCGATAAATCTCTCCCAAATAAGCTTATATAATTTATACTGGTCTGAAGTGAGAGAAGATTTTACATATTCGGGAGTTACGCCGGGCATTGATGGGCGGATAGCTTCGTGGCCGTCCTGAACATTGCCTTTTGATTTATAGTGGCGAGGTTTCTTAGGCAGATATTTTTCGCCGTAAGTATCAAGAATAAACTGACTACCTGCCGCTCTTGCCTCGTCTGAAATACGAAGAGAGTCTGTTCTCATATAAGTGATAAGACCGACTGTGCCGAGACCCTCAACATCAAGACCTTCGTAAAGCTCCTGCGCCGCTTTCATTGTTCTTCTTGCCTGGAATGAAAGTCTGCGTGAAGCCTCCTGCTGAAGTGTAGAGGTTGTAAACGGCGGAGTGGGGCTTTTGCGTCGTGTTCCCTTTTTAACGGAAGTAACCGTATACTCGGCTCCCTCAAGGTCTGCAAGAACAGCGTCGCTCTGCTCCTTATTTACTATTTTGATTTTCTCATTATTTTTGCCGTAAAGAGCGGCTGAAAATGTTTTCTTTCCGGGAGGGTTTGTAAACTTAGCGTCTATTGACCAGTATTCCTGAGGAACAAACGCTCTAATTTCATTTTCCCTGTCAACAACAAGACGAAGCGCAACCGACTGAACTCTGCCTGCCGAAAGACCTCTTCTGATTTTTTGGCTGATAAACGGTGAAAGCTTGTAGCCGATTAATCTGTCAAGAATTCTTCTTGCCTGCTGAGCGTTTACAAGGTCCTCGTCAATACAACGGGGATTTTCCATTCCCTCCGTTACGCCGTGCTTTGTAATTTCATTGAATGTAACTCTGTTTTTATCATCAAGATTAAGACCGAGAATAGTTGCAAGATGCCAGCTTATTGCCTCTCCCTCACGGTCAGGGTCCGTTGCGAGATAAACATAATCTGACTTTTCAGCCTTTTTCTGAAGTTCTTTAACAAAATTTTCCTTGCCCTTGATAATTGCATATTTCGGGGCAAAGTCATTGGCAATATCAACAGAAAGGCGTGCTGACGGCAGGTCTCTTACATGACCCATTGAAGCCACAACATCATAGCCTTTGCCGAGATAGCCTTTTATATTTTTAGCCTTGGCAGGCGACTCTACTATAACAAGTTTTGACATATTTGAATTCCTTTCAGGATAGTTTGTATCTTTTTCCGCCGGCGCTTTGAACAAGTCCGCCGATTTCAAGGGCGGTGAGCGCCGTAAGAACCGCACCTATATCAAGCGTGGTTCTCGCTTTAATTTCATCAATATGAAGAAAATCATCTTCAAGGGCACTGTAAACTTCAAGATTAGCACCCGTCAGCCCGTGGGCTTTTTGCTGTCTTTGATTTCTCTGCGCTCTGCTTGACGGTATATTTTCAAAGGAAGCAGATTTTTTGTTTACAAAAACATTTGCGCTCAGTGAAGCGCTCTCTTTTAAAATCTGCTTTACTGATTTCACATTTTCGTGATTCAAGCCGAACTCCTCAGCATAGGGATAAATCAAATCGGACGGCTTTGTAACAAGGGTTGCGCCGTCATCGAGCAGTTTATTTGTTCCTGCAAATTCTGATTCGAGAATAGAACACGGAACGGCATAAACATCTCTGCCCTGTTCAAGAGCATAATTAGCTGTTATAAGGCTTCCGCTTTTCACTCCCGCCTCAACAACGAGAACACCGAGCGAAAGTCCGCTTATTATTCTGTTTCTTATCGGGAATGTGTATCTTGACGCCTTAGTAAAAGGAGGAAACTCCGTTATAAGTGCGCCGTTTTTTGAAACAGCGTCACGAAGAGGCTTGTTTTCCATAAGATAATTAGTTCCGAGCCCGCAGCCGAGCACCGCAACGGTTTTACCGCCTGCAAGCATTGCGCCCCTGTGAGCGGCAGTGTCCACACCGAGAGCGCCGCCTGAAACAACAACTGCTCCCTGCTCTGCTATACCTCTGCTCATTACATCGGCAACCTTAACAGCGTAATCGCTCGCTTTTCTTGTTCCCACAATTCCTATGGTAACACTGTTGTCAATATCGGGCAGTTCACCGTCGCAATAAAGCACTGCGGGAGGATTGCTGATTTCACGAAGCCTTTCGGGATAACACTCGCTGTCATAGCAGATAATCTGCCAGCCGTTGAGCTTGCACGCTCCGACTATTGTTTCAACATCTTCGGCTTTAGTTTCAATCAGCTTTGAAACTTGTTTCGGTAAAAGCTCGGGACACATTCTCCACTCAGTTTCCCCTGCTTCATAAAATGCTTTTACAGAGCCGAAATATTCAATTATATCTTTAAACTCAGCTCCTGCGCCGAGTGCGCACTGAAGCCAAAGCCAATAAAAACAATCTTTATTCACCCGAGCATCTCCCACATAGTTATTGCACCCGCAACAGACGCATTAAGGCTTTCCGCCCTGCCGAGCATATTTATTGTAACAAGAGCGTCACTAGCTGACTGCACTTCTTTTGAAACACCGTTTCCCTCATTACCGATAACACAGATGTCAGAGCCGTTAAAATCAACTGTCTTTATATCCTTTGCACTACTGTAAGGCACGGTGGCGTAAACCGAAAAGCCGTCTTTTCTGTATTTTAGAATATCCTGAGCGAGATTATCGCTAACGGCAAACGGAAGCCTGAGCACACTTCCCATGGAAGCCCTGAGCGTCTTGGGATTGTAAACATCACAACAGTTGTAGAGAATAGCGCCGTCTATTCCGAGCGCCTCTCCAGTTCTGATTATCGCTCCGAGATTTGACGGGTCCTGAAGCTCGTCAAGCGCAATATATTTTTTCCCCTTTTCGGGTTTGAAATCATTATTTTTCATTTCGCAAACTGCGAATATGCCCTGCGGATTTTCTGTGTCAGACAGTTTTTGAGAAATATCCGCAGATATTAAATAAGATTTTTCAAACTTATCTACAAGCGCTTCGCACTTATCACGGTATTTTTCAAAGGCGTTTTCCGTTATAAGGAGCACAAGCGGCTTATATTCAGAGTTTAAAACATCAAAACAAAGCCTTGCACCTTCCAACACGAATTTTCGATTTTCGTTTCGTGCTTTACGGGAAGTGAAAAGCTTCTTTACTTCTTTTATTAAATTGTTTGATTTACTTGTGATTTTTTCCATACCGATTCTCCACGGCTTATAATAATTTTCGTTTAAGAAAATCACAGATATTTAATTATATTTTATATTATATCTTTAAGATATAAATTATAATACAT
>UQFL01000029.1 GCA_900540305.1 uncultured Oscillospiraceae bacterium
TCGTCGGCAGCGTCAGATGTGTATAAGAGACAGATATCATATAATACATTCTTGCAATCCGAGGTTAAAAACAATATGTAATTTGTTATTTGTTTGCAGAGTTCCAAAGGGGAACCGTTGCCAGAAAAACATTCATTCAAAATGTCCATTTTGCCATCTTTATCTAAAACAAAACAAAGTGTGCCTTTAAAAGCAGTGTTTAAATTGTTAATAAGTTCTAAGGTGTAGTATTTGTTGTGCTTTTCAGTGCTGACGAACGCTGAAATAACAGAATGTGCAACGGTGTTGTCGACTATAAATAAGTCCATTAAAATTTCTTTGTTGTTTAAATATTCTAAGTTAAAAGAGATTTGCAAGTATTCTGTTGTTGCAGTTTTTGAAAGGCGTTTTATATTAAAATTATTTATTTCGTTTTCCGATAAAGATTTTTCTAAAAGCAGTTGAAGATGAGAATTCATATGGTGTTCCAAATTACCGAATAATTAGTTGGTTCCTATAAATTATAGTAAAAATATTTACTAAAGTCAATAGTAAACTTCTTTACTACATATAATTGTAGCGGAGGGATTGCTATGGACTATACCAAGCGTATTCGTGACCTTAGAGAAGATAACGATAAAACACAGCAGGAAGTGGCTGATTATTTGAGCACATCGCAGACTATGTATGCGAGATATGAGCGAGGGGCAAACGAACTGCCTATCAGACACCTTATAAAACTTGCCGATTTTTACGGTGTTTCTACAGATTATATCCTCGGCAGGACGGATAATCAGAAAATGAATAAATAATGCTTGACAACGCTTTATTATTATTATATAATCTTTACACCGCTTATTGTGGGCTTTAAGAAAATACTATGTATTTCGCCTATTGTAGCGAGTCTTGAAAAAGGAAGGTAAATTCGATGTACGCTGTTATCGTAACCGGTGGTAAGCAGTATAAGGTTTCTGAGGGCGATGTTCTCTATGTAGAAAAGCTCGGCGTTGAAGCTGACGAGGAAATCACTTTTGATACAGTTCTTGCTGTAAATGACGGCAACGGAATCAAAGCTGGCAAGGATTGCGCAAATGCTACCGTAACTGCTAAAGTTATCAAGAACGGCAAAGCTAAGAAAATCACTGTATTTACTTACAAGCCGAAGAAGAACGAAAAGCGCAAGATGGGTCATCGTCAGCCTTACACAAAGGTTGAAATCAAAGCCATCAACGCTTAATTCAAATGATTAAAGTTGAATTTTTCAGGTCGGAAAATCTTTTAAACGGTTTTACCGCAAAGGGCCATTCAATGAGTGCTCCGCACGGGCAGGATTTAATCTGCGCCTTTGTTTCAAGCGCGTGCCTTATGACGGCGAATACCGTGACGGAAATTGTCGGTCTTTCGGCAGAAGCCGAGGCGGACGATGGTTATTTAAGACTTGCAATAAAAGAAGACCCGACTCCCGCTCAGGATATTCTCAACGGTTTGAAACTTCATCTTCAAGAACTTCAAAATGATTATCCTGAAAATATTAAAGTGATTATTTCGGAGGTGTAATTATGCTCAAGTTAGATTTACAGCTTTTCGCTCATAAGAAAGGTATGGGTTCAACTAAGAACGGCCGTGATTCAGAGTCTAAGCGTCTCGGCGCTAAGAGAGCTGACGGACAGTTTGTTCTTGCAGGCAATATTCTTTACCGCCAGAGAGGAACTCATATTCACCCCGGCAACAATGTAGGTATCGGCTCAGACGATACTCTTTATGCTCTTGTTGACGGTACTGTTAAGTATGAAAGAATGGGCAAGGACAGAAAGAAAGTTTCTGTTTACCCTGTTGAGCAGTAATTGATTTTAAAGGCACGGCTTTTGCCGTGCTTTTTTTGTTTTATATAATATATTTATAACATTATTATTAAGGTGCGAGGACAAATTTTATATGTAAAATTTGTAAAATATGTGTTGACAATGCGGAAATATTATGGTATATTCATATCGGTTAGTTGATACTAACTGATTGATTAATTTGCAAGATTACACTTGTATAGTGCTTATATATTTTTTGCTGATTTATCAAAAGGAGATGAAATTGGTGCTTCTGTCAATGGCGGATTACGGAGATAAGAGAAAGATTATTAGTGTAACAGGGCGAGAGGAAACAAAACATCATTTGGAAGCATTGGGTTTTATAGAGGGCGAAGAAGTTACTGTTGTTAGTAGCTTGAGCGGTAATCTAATTGTTAATGTTAAGGGTACGAGAATTGCTATAAGTCGTTCAATAGCCAATAAAATCATTGTTTGATTATTTTATTTGTGATTATAGGAGGTTTTTAAATGACACTGAAGGATGCTAAAATTGGATCCACCGTCACCGTGAAGAAAATAAATGGAGAGGGTGCTCTTAGAAGACGGATAATGGATATGGGGATTACAAAGGGCGTTTCGATTTATATAAGAAAAGTCGCTCCTCTCGGAGACCCGATAGAAGTTACTGTTAGAAATTATGAACTTTCGCTTAGAAAAGCAGATGCTGTAAATATTGAGGTAGAATGAATAATTGCATATTATAAGAGAAAGTTATTATTTTTTTTGCGGTTGAGTTAGTTAACGCTAACGAACAACGCTGTAAACAATTTTGAGGAGGAAAAATATGTCTATAAAAATAGCTCTTGTAGGCAACCCAAACAGCGGTAAAACAACGCTTTTCAATGCGCTTACAGGTTCAAATCAGTATGTCGGCAACTGGCCGGGCGTTACAGTTGAAAAAAAAGAGGGTAAACTCAAAACTGATAAATCGGTAACTTTGACGGATTTGCCAGGTATTTACAGTCTTTCACCCTATACGCTTGAAGAGGTTGTTGCAAGAAATTACATACTCCAGGAAAAGCCGGATGCCATTTTGAATATTGTTGACGGAACTAATTTGGAGAGGAACTTATATTTAACAACCCAACTTTTAGAACTGGGGATTCCCGTTGTTATTGCGGTTAACATGATGGATGTCGTTAATAAAACGGGCAGTAAAATTAATATTTCAAAATTATCTAGTCAGTTGGGGTGTAAGGTTGTTGAAATTTCAGCCATTAAGTCACTTGGGATAAAAGAGGCGTCTGAGGCAGTTGTTGCCGCAGCTTCTGAAAAAGCTGGCGAACCCAAGCACGAGTTTTCCGAAAAAGTAGAGGCGTATCTTTCAAATATCCAAGCAAGACTTGATGTAGGAAATGAAAAGAAACGCTTTTATGCAATTAAACTTTTTGAACGCGACGATAAAATCGCAGAAGTAAATGCAAATTTACCAGATGTCGAAAGTATAATAAAACAGGCGGAAGACGAATTTGATGACGATAGCGAGAGTATAATAACAAATGAAAGATACGAATACATAGCTTCAGTTATTGATTCTTGTTATGTAAATAAAAACAGAGGGAAACTTACTCTTTCTGATAAAATAGATAAAATAGTAACAAACAGATTTCTTGCACTTCCGATTTTTGCGCTCGTGATGTTTCTTGTGTATTACATTTCCGTTACCACCGTCGGCACATGGGCTACAGATTGGGCGAATGATGGCGTTTTCGGCGACGGCTGGCACATTACGGGTCAGGCGGAGTATGACGATGCTATGACGGAATATGCAGAGGAATATATATGGACTCCCGATGTTGTTTCAACCGTTGAGGCGGCTGCGGCAAATGAAGTTGTGGGAGCAGGCGATATACTTTCGGCAATAGAGGAAAAAGACTACGGCGCATTTGACGAGGAGTACTCATCATATTCAGCGTCGCTTTCAAAAGAGGGATATGATATTTCCGAAACTGTTGACGGCGCACTTGAAGCGGAAAATGTTCCCGATACTTCCGAATACGGAATTTATGTAAAGGGTATTCCTGTTATTGTGGAAGACGCTCTCAACAAAATTAACTGCGCAGATTGGCTCCAGAGCCTTGTTCTTGACGGCGTTATAGGCGGTGTTGGCGCAGTGCTCGGCTTTGTTCCTCAGATGCTTGTGCTTTTCATTTTCCTTGCGTTTCTTGAGGGATGCGGCTATATGGCTCGTATTGCGTTTATTATGGACAGAATTTTCCGCCGTTTCGGTCTTTCGGGCAAATCGTTTATCCCCATGCTTATCGGCACGGGCTGCGGCGTTCCTGGAATTATGGCATCAAGAACGATTGAAAATGACAGAGACAGAAAAATGACGATTATGACAACCACATTCATTCCCTGCGGAGCAAAACTTCCTATAATTGCTCTTATCTCGGGTGCACTCTTTTCGGGTGCGTGGTGGGTTGCGCCGAGCGCCTATTTCGTGGGCATTGCGGCGATAATCGTATCTGGAATTATTCTTAAAAAAACAAAGCCTTTTGCCGGGGATGTATCTCCGTTTGTTATGGAACTTCCCGCATACCACCTTCCCACAGTCGGCTCAGTGCTTCGCTCAATGTGGGAGCGTGCTTCATCATTTATTAAAAAGGCTGGCACAATTATACTGCTTTCTTCCATTGTGATTTGGGCAGGTTCCCGTTTCGGAATGCTCGCTTCAGGCGGATTCGGTTTTGACCTTGATATGGAGCTTGAGAGCAGCGTCCTCGGTATGATAGGCAGCGTTATAAAGTGGATATTCGTTCCGCTCGGCTTCGGCTCAATCAAAGCGGCTGTTGCAACTGTTATGGGTCTTGTTGCTAAAGAAGAAGTTGTAGGCGTTTTCGGCGTTCTCGATTTCGAGGGACTTGGAAAACTCTCAGCTTATTCTTTCCTTGTGTTCAACCTTCTCTGCGCTCCCTGTTTTGCAGCAATTGGTGCAATCAAAAGAGAGATGAACAACGCAAAGTGGACTTGGTTTGCAATCGGTTATCAGACTGTGTTTGCTTATCTCGTTTCACTTATCGTCTATAATATAGGCAGTCTTTTCGGCGGCACTTTCACCGTGTGGACGGCTGCGGCGATTATAGCGCTTGCGTTTATTATCTATATGCTATTCAGAAAAAATAAATATACTGACGGAAGACTTAAAACTGCCGATATTAAAAAGAAATAAGGTGACTTTATGGAATGGGGAACGATAATTGTTCTTGCCGCTGTAATTGCAGTTGTTGCGGCAATAATTTATAAACTTGTTAAAGATAAAAAGCAGGGCAAATCATCCTGCGGCTGTGACTGCTCAACCTGCGGCGGATGTTGTTCATCCTGCAAAGGTCACAGCGGGGAAACAAAATAAGCCCTGACAATAATACAAACCTCTCGGCATACGCCGAATAATAATACTCCTTTTTAACGGGAAAAGGCTTTGGAAAATGAATTCCAAAGCCTTTTTTCGTTGTTTAAATATTCTTTTATTCCTGTGTAATAATTTTAAAGAGTTCCTTTATTCTGTCCGTCTGTTCAGTTAAATAAAGGTATCCGAAAAGCGCTTCAACGCCCGTTGCCGTGTGGTATTCGGCGTCCGTTGCGCTCTTAGGAGAATGACCCGTTTTAGCGTTTCTGCCCCGCTTAAACTGAGCCGTTTCTTCCTCTGTAAGTATGTCCTTAATTTTGCTGAAAGCTTCCGTCTGCGCCTTTGCGCTGACAAATTTAACGCTTTCACGGTGCAAATCGTTCACAGGTCTGTTTGCGTTGCACACAAGCGTTTCACGCACAAGAATTTCATAAATGCAGTCGCCTATAAAAGCAAGGTTTAAAGGGCTTAACTGCTTTGCGTTTGTTTCTATATCTGTAAATCTCATCGGTGTTTACGGCACATATTCAAATTCAATATCGTAAATTGAAACCGTGTCTCCCTCTTTTATTCCTCTTTCACGCAGAGCGTCAAAAACGCCGCTTTTTTCAAGCACTCTCTGCATATATTGCAGGCTTTCGTAGTCCTCAACATCAACTCCGCGCAAAACTCTCGGAAACCATGAAGCCTCAACAACGAAATATCCCTCTTCTGGCTCAGTGATTTTAAAGCCGTTGTCATTTTTGATAATGCTTTCAACGGGAATCTCCTCAGCCTCATATTCCTTTATCGGCGGAAGAGTCTGAAGCTTTTTCCATACGGCGTTCATAAGTTCCTGAGTGCCCTCGCATATCGGAGCGCAGATAGAATAATATTCAAGTCCCTGTGCTTCAATCCAGTTTTTGAAATCTTCAATCTGCTCAGGAGTTGCCATATCTATTTTGTTTCCTGCAACAATCTGTGGTCTTTCTGAAAGCTCGGGGTTGAATTTCTCAAGTTCTGCGTTTATCGTTTTGAAATCCTCTTTCGGGTCTCTGCCCTCAAAGCCGCTCACATCAACTATGTGAACAAGAAGGCGGCATCTTTCTACATGGCGCAGAAATTCGTGACCGAGACCGATACCCTCGCTTGCGCCCTCAATAAGTCCCGGAATATCGGCAATGACAAATGAATTGCCCTCGCCCATATATACAACGCCGAGATTGGGGGAAAGAGTAGTGAAATGATAATCTCCGATTTTCGGCTTTGCCTCTGAAACTACGGAAATAAGGCTTGATTTGCCGACTGACGGATAGCCGAGAAGTCCAACATCGGCAAGGAGTTTAAGCTCAAGGCTTACCTCCCATTCCTCACCGGGCATACCGGGTTTTGCAAAGCGGGGAGCCTGCCTTGTGGGTGTGGCAAAGTGCCTGTTGCCCCAGCCGCCGTTGCCGCCTTTAGCCGCAACAAAGCGCTCGGTTTTGCTCATATCCGCCATAACTGCGCCGCTGTTTACCTCACGGATAACTGTGCCGCGCGGAACTCGTATTTCAAGGCTTTCACCGTTTTTGCCGTGCCTTTTGTCTCCCTCGCCGGGCAGACCGTTCTTGGCGGAATATTTGCGCTTGTACCTGAAATCCGCAAGTGTTGCAAGATTATCGTCTACAACGAAAACAATATCTCCGCCTCTGCCGCCGTCTCCGCCGTCGGGACCGCCTGATGCAACATATTTTTCACGGTGGAAGGCGACTGCGCCTGCGCCGCCGTCTCCCGCCTTGATTTTAATTTTTGCAATATCTACAAACATAATTATACCTTAAATTTTATCCAGCGCCTGCTGAATATCCTCAATAATATCGTCTGCGTCCTCAATACCGCAGGAGAAACGAATCAAATCGGGAGTAACTCCGCATTCTTCAAGCTCCTTGTCGGTAAGCTGACGGTGTGTTGTTGATGCAGGGTGCAGACAGCAGGTGCGAGCGTCTGCAACATGGGTTACTATTGCGGCAAGCTTTAAGCTATCCATAAATACAGTTGCCGCCTCTTTGCCGCCTTTGATGCCGAATGAAACAACGCCGCAGGTGCCGTTTGGCAGATATTTCTGCTGAAGCTCGTGCTGGCTGTCATCCTCAAGCATTGCGCAGTTAACCCAAGTGATTTTGTCATTGCCCTTAAGATATTCGGCAACCTTTTTAGCGTTTTCGCAATGTCTCTTAACTCTCAGGTGGAGTGATTCAAGACCCACATTGAGAAGAAAAGCATTCTGCGGAGCCTGAATTGAGCCGAGGTCTCTCATAAGCTGAACCGTGCATTTTGTGATGAAAGGCGCAGCGGCAAAATCGTCTGCGTATGTTATGCCGTGGTAGCTTTCGTCGGGAGTTGTAAGTCCCGGGAATTTATCGTTTTGTTTCCAATCAAATTTGCCTGCCTCGATTATTGCGCCGCCTATTGTTGAAGCGTGACCCTCCATATATTTTGTTGTTGAATGGGTTACGATGTCGCATCCGAATTCAATCGGTCGGCAGTTAATCGGAGTTGCAAAAGTGTTGTCCATAATAAGCGGAACACCGCACTCGTGAGCAACCTTTGCAAATCTCTCAATATCAAGAATATCAAGGCTGGGGTTTGAAATCGTTTCGCCGAAGAAACATTTTGTGTTAGGTTTAACAGCGGCACGAAGCTCATCTTCCGTTGCTGTTGGGGAAACGAATGTGAAATCAATGCCGAGTTTTCTCATTGTAACATTGAAAAGGTTGAATGTTCCGCCGTAAATTGAACAGCTTGAAACAACATGGTCGCCCGCCTGAGCAATGTTGAGAACGGCATAGAAGTTTGCCGCCTGACCGCTTGATGTGAGCATTCCTGCGACGCCCCCCTCAAGCTTGGCGATTTTTGCCGCTACAAGGTCGCAGGTCGGGTTCTGAAGTCTTGAATAGAAATAGCCGCTCTTTTTAAGGTCGAAAAGATCGCCCATTTCGTCGCTTGAATCGTATTTAAATGTTGTGCTCTGCACAATCGGAATTACTCTCGGTTCGCCGTTTTTTGGCTCGTATGCGCCCTGAACGCAAATTGTGTCTAATCTCATATTATTACCTCCATGAATTAATCGCCCATATAGCCGCTGAAAAGGACTTCTCCTGTTTTCTCGTCTATATCGAAATACACAAAGTCGCAAAGTGAATTTGTGTATTTGTATTCAACAGTCCAGACATTGTTTTCGTATTTATTTATGTCTGCACGCCAGTCGCCGTTTGAGAGGTTGCACGCCTGAAATTCAAATTCGTCATACTTTGCGTTTATTCCGAACTGTGAAAAATCAGTGTTTTTCAAAGCGACCTCGGCAATTTCAATTGCCTGCTCTCTTGTGATTGAATTTTCGGTTTCAGTCTGATTTTCTGTAACTGTAACATCGGCTTGCGTCTGCGTCTGATTTTCGCTTGTCTGAGCGTTTTGGGTTCCATTGTTTGAACAGCCTGCAAAAATCAAAACTAACAGCAGTGCAAGACTTATGGAAATAATCCTTTTCATAGCTTTAGTCCTTGAGAAAGTGCGGCATTATTGACGGGCCAAAATCAATAAAGTTGCCTGTGGCTTTAGCCGTTTCCTCGTTTATAGTGTTAACGCCGTCAACCTCTTTATTCTTATGATAAATAAGATAGGGAACGGGGTCTGAAGCGTGTGTTCTTGTAACAATCGGTGTGGGGTGGTCGGGCAAAACCATAATCTTATAGTCATCATATTTTTTGAGACCCTCAAAGAGAATGGGGAGCACTCTTTCGTCAATAAGCTCTATTGCCCTAACCTTGTTTTCAGGCTCGTTTCTGTGGCCGCATTCGTCAGTAGCCTCAAAATGAATGTAAACAAGGTCGTTTCTTTCAAGTAAATCAAGAGCGGCGTTTGCCTTGCCCTCAAAGTTAGTGTCAATATATCCTGTTGCGCCCTCTACCTCGGCAACTTCCATTTCAGCGCATCTGCCTATACCTTTAATAAGGTCAACCGCTGATACTACGCCGCCTTTGATGTGGTAGATTTCTTCAAAGGTGCTGATAGAAGGTCTTGTGCCCTCGCCCCAAAGCCAAATTGAGTTTGCGGGGCGCTTTCCTCTTGCTATTCTAGCAAGGTTTACGGGGTGGTCTTTAAGAATGTCATAAGATTTTTTCATCATTTCAATAAGCGGTTTTGCGTTTTCAGCCGTTGAAAGATAATCAGTTATAACCTTTCCCGTAATATCGTGCGGCGGTGTCATATTGCCAAGCTCAGTTGTGCCGTTTTTCCAAATAAGGCAGTGGCGGTATGATACGCCTGAATAAAACTTAAATTCGTCTGTTCCGAGTTTTTCTTCTATAGTTTTGATAAGTTCTGCCGCTTCCTCTGTTGAAATATCGTCTGCGCAGTAGTCCTCAATAGTCTTTTCCTCATAGGGTTTATCATCCTGTGAAAGAGTAACGAGGTTGCATCTGAGCGAAACATCTGTCGGCTTCATATCAATGCCGATTGAAGCGGCTTCAAGCGGGCTTCTGCCTGTGTAGTATTTCATCGGGTCAAAGCCCATTACGCTCATATTGGCAACATCAGAGCCGGGTTTAAGCCCCTCTGCCACGGTGCGCACAAGTCCTACTTCCGCACGCTGTGCAAGGTAGTCAAGATTCGGCTTTTTAGCAACCATCATCGGTGTTTTTCCGCCAAGTGCGGGAACGGGATAGTCTGCCATGCCGTCATACAAAACAACAACATATTTCATTATATAATCCCCCTGTAATCTGAATATATCAAAGCTTTATTATAAACCGAAATTCGGCAGGTGCTTCTGCCGAACTTCAGTTTTAGTACTATTTTAAGATACGGTTTTGCAGTACTGCTTATTTAAAGTATGCAACGCCGCTTTCAAATATTTTCATATCCTTTTCAAAAGGTACATTAGCATAAAGGTCTGCGCCCTTTCTCTCGCAGTGGCCCATTTTGCCGAGAACTCGTCCGTCAGGAGAGGTGATACCCTCAACTGCGCAAACAGAGCCGTTGGGGTTAAACGGCATTTCGGCAACGGGGTTGCCGTTCGGGTCAACATACTGGGTAGCAATCTGTCCGTTTTCGGCAAGGCGTTTCATAACCTCTGCGTCAGCAACAAATCTGCCCTCACCGTGTGAAATCGGAACAGCAAACAAATCGCCTGCGTTAACGCCTGAAAGCCACGGAGATTTTGTGCTTGTAACTCTTGTAAATGCCATCTGTGATATATGTCTGCCTACGGTGTTGAATGTGAGGGTCGGGTCGTTTTCCTTAATCTCAACAATCTTGCCGTAGGGAACAAGACCGAGTTTGATAAGCGCCTGGAAGCCGTTGCAGATACCGAGCATAAGTCCGTCTCTGCAGTTGAGAAGCTTTTCAACTGCTTCCTTAACTCTCGGGTTTCTGAATGTTGTGGCAATGAACTTGCCTGAACCCTCGGGTTCGTCACCGCCTGAGAAACCGCCGGGAAGCATAACTATCTGGCTTTCGGAAATTGATTTAACCATTTTGTCTATCGTTTCGTTGATAGCTGACGGTGAAAGGTTGTTTACAACAAGAATTTCTGCCTCTGCGCCTGCTTTTTCAAATGCTCTTGCGGTGTCAACCTCGCAGTTTGTGCCGGGGAATGCGGGGATGAATACTTTCGGCTTAGCAACCTTGTTTTTGCAGATGAAGATTGAACGCTCGTTGCAAAGCTGAACATCAACGGGCATATCTGCTTTTACAGAGCTTTCTGTCGGGAATACCTTTTCAAGCTTTGAGCTCCAAGCATCGATAAGCTCGTCAACGGTGAGCACATCGCCGTCAATGATGAATACGCCGTTTGCGTTTGTTGTACCGAGAAGAGTTGCACCGTCAAATGCGCAGTCTGCGTTTTCGGGAATTTCAATAACAAAGTTGCCCTGCTTTGCGGCGAAAAGTGTTTCCTTGGAAAGTTCCTGCTCGAAAGTAAAGCCAAGCTTGTCGCCGAATGCCATTTTACATACGCATGCAGCCGAGCCGCCCTCTTTAACAACGCTTGCGGCAAGAATACTGCCGTTTCTGATTCCCTCATAAACGCTCATCATAAGAGCCATTGCCTTTTCGTAATCAGGCATACCCGTCTCTTCAACGGTGGGAATTTCAAGCATATAAACCTTTGAGCCTGTTCTCTTGAAACGGGCTGAAACTGTTTTTGAAGCTTCGCTCATACCTACTGCGAATGAAACAAGTGTGGGCGGAACATCAAGTTCGTTGAATGAGCCGCTCATACTGTCTTTACCGCCGATTGACGGAGTGCCGTAGCCTATCTGAGCAGTAATTGAGCCGAGAAGCGCAGCGGCAGGCTTGCCCCAACGCTCGGGAACATCGTTTAATCTTTCAAAATACTCCTGGAATGTAAGTCTTGCTCTGCTCGGGTCGCAGCCTACTGCGGCAAGCTTTGCAAGTGATTCGGTTACAGCAAAAGCTGCGGAGTGGAACGGGCTCCAGCTTGAAAGCTTGGGAATAAAGCCGTAAGCCATAACTGTTGCCGTGTCTGTTTCACCCTTGAGAAGCGGTATTTTAGCAACCATTGCTTCTTCGGGAGTGAGCTGATATTTACCTGCATAGGGCATAAGAACTGTTGCCGCACCGATTGAGGAGTCAAAACGCTCAACAAGACCTTTCTGACTGCAAACTTCAAGTCTTGCAAGGTTGTCCTTAAGAGCCTGAGCGTTTGATTTGCCGTCAAGTACCGCGGGAACTTCGTTTCTGTAATTCTTTTCATCGTCAACAGCGGTGATAACAGCGTTTGCGTGCTGTGTAACGCCGTTTGTGTTGAGGAAATCTCTGCTGATGTCAACAATCTTGTCGCCGCGCCATGTCATAACAAGTCTGTTCTTTGATGTTACAACTGCAACGGGTGTAGCCTCAAGGTTTTCCTCGTTTGAAAGCTTGATGAACTCTTCAACATCTTCTTTGCTGAGAACAACTGCCATTCTCTCCTGTGATTCGGAAATAGCAAGCTCTGTTCCGTCAAGTCCGTCATATTTCTTCGGTACTTTGTCAAGGTCTATTTCAAGTCCGTCTGCAAGTTCGCCGATTGCAACTGAAACGCCGCCTGCACCGAAGTCGTTGCAGCGTTTAATCATTCTTGCAACTTTTTCGCTGCGGAAAAGACGCTGAATTTTTCTCTCTGTCGGGGGATTACCTTTCTGAACCTCTGCGCCGCAGGTTTCAATAGAACTGCTGTTGTGAGCCTTTGAAGAGCCTGTTGCACCGCCGCAGCCGTCACGGCCTGTGCGTCCGCCGAGCAGAACGATGATGTCGCCCTCCTGCGGAACTTCTCTGATTACATTCTTCTTGGGTGATGCGCCTATAACTGCACCGATTTCCATTCTCTTTGCAACATAGCCGTCATCATAAAGCTCTGTAACCTGACCTGTTGCAAGACCAATCTGGTTACCGTAGCTTGAATATCCCTGAGCCGCGCCTGTTGTAATTTTCTTCTGGGGAAGTTTTGCATCAAGTGTGTCCTCAAAAGGAGTAGTCGGGTCGCCAGAACCTGTTACACGCATTGCCTGATAAACATACGCTCTGCCTGAAAGCGGGTCTCTGATAGCGCCGCCGAGACAAGTTGCCGCGCCGCCGAACGGCTCGATTTCTGTCGGATGGTTATGCGTTTCGTTTTTGAACTGAACAAGCCACTGCTCTGTTTTGCCGTCAATAACAACGGGAACTTCGATGGAGCAGGCGTTTATTTCTTCGCTTTCGTCAAGGTTGTCCACAAGACCTCTCTTTTTAAGAGCCTTTGTGCCGATGCAAGCCATATCCATAAGGCAAACATCTTTTTCACGGTCGCCGTAAACTTCTTTTCTGATTTCAAAATACTGCTCAAGAGATTCCTTGATTGCCTTGTTGTATTTTGATTCTTCAATTTTGATTTCGTCAAGCTTTGTGCTGAAAGTGGTGTGACGGCAGTGGTCGCTCCAATAAGTGTCTATAACCTTAAGCTCTGTAAGGCTTGGGTCTCTTTCCTCTGTCTTGAAATAATCACGAACCCAGCAGAGGTCTGCAACGCTCATTGCAAAGCCCATTGAAGCGTGGTATTCCTTGATTTCATCATCTGTCTTTGCGATAAAGCCGTCAATGCGTGCAATATCAGCAGGCATATCTGCCGTTATGTCAAGTGTTTCGGGTATATCCATAGAAGCAATTCTGGATTCAACAGGGTTGATTATGTAGGATTTGATTTTTTCAAATTCTGCGTCTGTAATATCGCCCTTAACGGCAATAATCTTTGCGCTTGCAACAAGAGGACGCTCTCCTGCTGTAAGAAGCTGGATACACTGCGCCGCGCTGTCCGCTCTCTGGTCGTACTGACCGGGAAGATATTCCGTTGCGAAATAACGCCAGTCTGACGGAATGTCAATTTCAGTGTAAACATTGTCAAGGTTTGGCTCTGAAAGAATAAGTCTTGCCGCGTTGTCAAATTCCTCCTGAGTAAGTCCCTGAGCGTCATAACGGTTGATGAGTCTGAGATCTTCAAGTCCCGTTATGCCTACATTGGAAACGAGGTCTTCGAGTATATGTTTTGCCTCAATATCGTTTCCTTTCTTCTTTTCTACAAAAATTCGGTAAACCTTTGCCATATTGCTTCTCCTTTTCGTGTACTGAAAAATTATCATTAGTATAATAACACAATGTTTTCGTTTTGCATATAGTTTAATTAATTTTTAGGCACAATAATTAACAAAAAATTCGCAAATATATAATTTTTATGCTATAATGACGATATAATGTATATATGGGTAAACCCCTTGAAGGCAAAGCTATTGAAAGGAGCTTTTTACCGAGTGACTGAAACTAATGAGGACAGAGCTTACGAAGTTGAATTTTTAAACTGCGTAGTTGATAAAGAAGATAATTTCAAAATAGTTGATTCAGACAGCCATTTTTCCGAATTTGTGGGCATTCATCCCTCTAAAATCAAAGAGGGAAAGCTGTTTTTGCAGGACATTATAATCCCCGCCGACAGGCAGGAGGTTATTGAAAAAATCTGTAAAAAAGATTCACCGTACATATATATGGATATGGATTTGCTCAATTCAGATGATGAGCCTGTTTATGTTCACTGCACGGCACAGAATATGGAAAAATCCTCTCTTTGCAGGCTGGTTTTTGCGGATGTGTCAAAAAGCAGGGAGAAAAACAGAAAATTAAAGGAAAAAGCAAGGGAAATCAATCATCTTATCGACCTTGTAACAGGTGGCGTATGCCTTTTCAAAGTAACGCCGAATATGCACTTTGAAACGCTTTATGTTAACGAGGGCGCCTGCCGTCTTTTGGGCACAACGAAAGACAAGTGTCAAAAACAGATTTTCAGGCTTGACGAGTTTATTCATCCTGAGGATAAAACGCTTGTTTTTCAGGCTGTCGGAAAATGTATGGCAACAGGGGAACCGATGGATATTGAGTACAGAATAAGGCAGCATAAAAACAGATATATCTGGTGCAAATGCAATGCCGCGGTACATAAAATTGACGATGACGGTAGCCCGATTTTCCATGCTATGTTTACGGATATTTCAAGGGTAAAAGAGGCTGAGTCAAGGGCTGATGAAGCCAACGATAAGCTCATAAATTTACTTGAAAATCTGTCAGGCGCAATCTTTTTCACATCGCCCGAAAAGCCGTTTGAATGTGATTTGATAAGCGGTGATTTCGTTAAACTTATAGGGTATTCAAGAAGCGAGTTTTTTGAGCGTTTCGGCGGCGATTTGTCAAAAATTATTGATAAATTTTCAAGCGAAATGACTGAAAATATCAGGCGTGAGATTCTCAAAAAAGGCGAGTGCGAGATCACTTATAAAATCAATGCAAAAGGACTTAAAACAAAGCTTGTTAAAGATGTCAGAAAGATTATAAGCCAGCAGGACGGCTCGATGGCGATTATATGCGAGCTTGAGGAAATCAGTGAATAAAATTAATATTTCAGTATTAAAAAGGGAGCGTTTGGCTCCCTTTTTTTGCGTTCTAATATTACTTTTAATGGCAAAAGTAGAATACAAAAAGTTTATAAAAAATATACAAATCGGAAACAAATTCTTTGTTTGTTTTGTCAGTTGATTTGAAATGTAAAAATATAATATAATAAATTAATATATTATATTGGGTGCTTTGTGGCATTCTTTAACAAACGGAGGAAACCATATGAAAACGAAAATTCTGAAAAAAAGAATTTTAAGCGTCTTTCTTGCGTTGCTTATAGCGCTCTCTGCTATGATACCCGGTATTTCGGCTCTTGCAGGAGAAGTTAGCGGCGACGGCGGTGACAGCGGCGTTATCGGCTTTTATGACATAGAGATTTTCTATGAAGACGGCACGCTTGTTCCCACTTATCAGGAAGACGGCGAAACCGACTACATAGAATATATGATGGAAGGCGATAAAAAGCAGTTTAAATATCAATTTATAGACTGTACCCTTCCTGACAACGGCTATGTTAAATGGACAAGCGATACACCTACTGTTTGCGATGTTACAGAGGACGGTATCGTGCGTGCCTTTGACTCGTCAAAAGGCGCAGCAGTAAGGCTATGGCTTGATAATGAGGTAGGCTCAATACCTCTTGTAGGCGGTATCATTAAAGCCGCGCTTGAAAAAGTGCTGTTTAACGATACTATTAATGTCGATACAATGGATACAGACGCCATTATCGCTCTTGTTGAGGGCGCTTTCGGTTCTGATTCAATTCTTGGTAAATATGTTGATTCTTATAAGGGCGAGCTTATCGATTCTCTTAGGGGTTACCTTGACAAAGTAAATACTGTAATTTCCTGTACTATGTATGACTCTGAGGGAAAGGTACTTGATACAGACAGCTTCAGTGTATGCGTTCAGAAATCAGACGCTCCTTATGCTGACTTCATTCCTAACGGTACTCATATTACAAATAAGCAGGATATACCCACAACGGTTGCAGTAGGCTCAACCGTTCAGCTTTCAGCTTGCACCACTCCCACAAGACTTCATATGGGCGTTATTTACTCCGTTAAAAACACTTCTATTTTTACAGACGGCAAAGTAATTGCCACTGTTGACGATTCCGGTCTTGTTACCTTTAAAAATACGGGTACGGTAACTATTGTTGTTTCGCCCGATACTGACGGATTTATACAAAATCTTCTCAAATACATAAACTATATTTATGAGCTTGGCGACACAAGTTCGATAGATTCAAGTCAGATTGCGGATATTCTTATCAAGTATGTAGGACTTGATATAAACAGAAATGTTCTTGCGGCGCTGCTTGACGCCTGCTTTGCTATTTACGATATTGTGGGCGACACTGCGGACCCCGTTCAGCTCACTGCAACGGCGGCAAGAATCCTCGGAAATTTAATTCTTCAGTTTACAACAAATGATACAATAACTTTCACCGTTGTTGACGGTGTGCCTTGTACTGATTTTGATATTGAAGGCGCAAATACAGTAAGAGAGGGTACGCAGATTCAGCTCTCTATTGAAAATGCACAGCCTGTTGCGGCTGACACCTCTGATATTACATGGTCATCAAGTGATCCGTCTATCGCATATGTTGATCCTGTTACAGGTACAATCACAGGTAGAGACGCAGGCGGTTCTCTCGGTCAGTACTCTCAGCAGACAGTTGAAATCACTGCAACTTCTGCGGCGAACAATGTTTCAAAAACAGTTACTATAACTGTTACGGGCAAAACAGGTTCGTATCTTTCAGATGTTGAAATAACCTCCGATAAAGAAAAAATAAATATAGGCGAAGACCAGTATCTTCACGCAAATGTTTATCCCTCAAGAGTTGCTGATTCCAACAACCTTTATATTAGATGGGGCGTTGAAATTATAAACAGCGAAACGGGCGAGCCTGAGCAGTTATGGGCTGTTGAGCCGTATCAGGAAACTGACGCCGAGGGCAACCCCCTTGTTGATTCTGAGGGGAATCCCGTTATGAATGACGGCTCTGTTACGGACGGTATAGGTACTATTGACTATCAGGGGCATTATTACGCCACTTCCGGCGGCACTTGCAAGATTATTTGCAAGGCTCAGACAGGATATAACCTTTCTGATGATAATTTCTTTGAAATTTCTTCCGTTACCACATCTAAAAATATAGACAACGGTCAGCCTGTAGATAGCATTTCTCTTTCCGCTATTGATGTAACAAGCGGCGGAACTATGACGGCAAAGGATGTTGTTATCGGCGATAAGACTTATCATTATGTAACCGTTAAAAAGACAGTTATGGATGGTCTTTACGGAAACGGTTGTGTTGTTAAAGCAAACATTCTTCCGGAAAATGCAACAAACAAGAATGTTAAATGGTATATAGACAACAACGATTACGAACTTGATAATCAGGACAACGCCGCAGGAACTGTTGAAGTAAAAATGAAAGCCAGCGTTGAAAAGGCAACCTCTGTAAATGTTTATTGTATTTCAGAGGACGGCAAAATTAAGAGTGATGTTATCACAATTGCCGTTTCAAGAAACTATGCTACAAGCAATGTTATCGACGGCGGAGACATTTCTCTTAAAAACGGATACACAGCTAATGTAACTCACACAATTACACCTAATAATTCAGCTTTTGCAAGCGATGCGTATACCTGTTATGAATGTAACTGGTATTCGAATGATGAAAGTATTTTGACAGTTGAATCAGTTGATTCTGACGGCAATGCAGTTATCAAAGGTGTTGATGTAGGTACAACAACTCTTTACTGTGTTTCTGCTGACGGAGCAATTGTTGATACTGTAAATGTTACTGTTTATCCCGATAAAGACAGACTTGTTGAGATTCTCGGTCTTTGTGAAAAGACTGTTATTACTAAAACAACTGAAAACGCAGAAGATTATAAAGAATATATGAGAGTTCTCAACTACGCTTATTATATTCTTGACGAAATGCCTCTTGCCGCTCAGGATACGGTAAATACATACGCAGATAATTTGCTTTATGTTTTCTATAAACTCGGTGGATATGTAGGTTTAAACAGCATTTCTATTCTTGACAGTAGTTCAAAAGAGGCTAAGGATCACCTCAGCGTTAAGGTAGATACTTTAATTTATACAAATACAAGCTATAAACTCAGTTATCAGCTCAATCCTGAGGGCGCAATGTACAGCTCCGTAAAATGGAGTTCTTCAGATAATTCTTCTGTTTCTGTTGATAGTACAGGTCTTTGCAAGCCGACTTCAAATGACGCTTGCTCTGCAACAATAACAGTTACGGCAACGGACTATTTCGGAAACTCAGTTTCAGACAGCGTGGTTATCGCTTTTGCAAAGACTACCGTAACAGGTGTAACCCTCGACCCTGCTGAAATTGTTGGCGGAAAAGCCGGGGAAACAAGAAGTATTAAGGCGAATGTTGAACCTCTGAATATTTTCGGCAACAGCAGCGCTGATGTTTCTGGCGTAATTTGGAAGTCAAGTGACGAAAGTGTTGCAACAGTAGACCAAAACGGAACGGTAACATTTGTTTACGGCGGAGACTGCATTATTACCGCAACAACTGTTGACGGCGGATTTAAAGCAGAGTGCAAGGTAAATGTTGTTACTAACTATGACAAACTTCAGGAACTTATAAACACTTATAAGGGTCTGTCGCTTTCACCTGAAAACTATTATCCTGATACATATCAGGCATATACTCAAAAGCTTGCGGAGGCAGAGGCAATGATTGCCGCAAATGCGTCTACACAGGATGAGGCAGACGCAATGTATGCTGAACTTGAAGAGGCGTACAACGGACTTAAAAAATATACATTTATTCAGAAAGTAGAGCTTTATAAAGACGGCGAGGCAACTGCTGATTATTACCAGTATGACCTTTCACTTTTAAGTGAGGGACTTTCTTATAAAAACGCAGAACTCAATCTTAATGTAAGGCTTTATCCAAATAACGCAAGTTACAATACTGTTGAATGGACTTCATCAACAGATCTTATTTCAGTAAGCGAATCTGGTCTTGCTAAGCCCACTAAGGACCAAAGCTGTTACGGAATGATTACCTGCACAGTTACAGACCATTTCGGAAATCAGTGGAGCGATGATGTATGGGTTTCATTCGCATATTATCCCGTAACGGGCGTAACTCTTAATCAAACTGAAATTGCAGGAGAGATAGGCGCTCAGTACCAGCTTAACTGCACAATTTATCCCACGGGTGATTCAGTGTTCCATATCGGAGCCGCAAGCATAAAAGATGTTTTGTGGGTATCCGATAATGAGAATGTTGCAACAGTTGACCAGAGCGGTCTTGTAACATTTGTCGGAGCAGGCGCAACTACCGTAAGGGCTGTATCTTATGACGGCGGTTTTGAAGGTGTTTGTGCTGTTTCAACATCAGGAGACAGAAGCGCTCTTAACCAGGCAATTGAAAAATACAAAAATGTAAACTATATGGATTATGAGTATGAGTACGGTATGGCGTTCAAATCAGCGTTTGAAGCTGCTCAGGCCGCACTCGAAAATAATTCTCTTACACAAAGTGAAATAAATGCGGCGGCAAATAATCTTAATGCTGCGGGCGAGGCTCTTGCGGGTCACGAATTTACAGTGGCTTCCACTCTTAATTTCACTTATGACAATCAAAAGCAAAATGCTTTGTTTGATTATAAGTCAGAGGGCAGCGGAGCGGTTGATGACAATGCAGCTACTCACAGCTTTGTAGGTTCAAGCAGACTTTATAAATCAAGAGTAGTTCTCAATGCTTCCGTACCTGCCGATGCGGCTTCAAATTATCCCAGCGTAACTTGGAGTGTTGCAGATAAGTCGGATAATGCGGATGTGTCTATAAACGGCACAAGCGTTTCGGTAAATCCGTCAACTGCGGGCAACAGTGCAAAAGCAACTCTTGTTGCAACGGCAACAGATTCTTACGGCAGAACAGTATCAAGAACCATAAGAGTTGTTGTTGCGGACGAACTTGTAAACGGCATTACTCTTGACCAGACAAGTATTGAAAGATACGCAAACGCAGGCGCATTCAAGATTAACGCAACTGTTAATCCGTCTGACGCAGGCATCAAAGATGTAATTTGGACATCAAGTGATGAAAGTATTGCAACGGTTGCTTCAGACGGCACCGTAACTCCTCATAACACTGGCTCGGTAGTAATTACTGCACAGACTTATGACGGAAACTATACGGCAACCTGCTCTGTTAAACTTAACACAGACTATACAGTTCTTGCGAATGTATACGCACAGTACAACGAATTTTATCAGCAGACAAAAGACACACATACTTATACAAATGCATCGCTTGCTGTTCTTGAACAGGCGCTGACTCTTGCAAACAACATTATAAATCAGTCTACGGCAAATCAGGCTGATGTTGATAAAACTATTGAACAGCTTCATAATGCATATAACAATCTTGTATTCTTTGTGCCTGTTGAGGGCGTAAATATTTCACTCGTTGAAACTGAAAATGCATCAGTTGTCAATGAAGGATTTATCAGATATGAAGCAGCATCGCTCAACGGTGTTTCTCTTCAGCTCAGTGCTTCTGTTCTCCCCGAAACCTGCGAGGGTGTAACGATTGAATGGAGCGTTGAGGGAGGCAGCGGAATAACAGTTGACTCAACGGGACTTGTAAGTAAGAGCGGTCTCAGCGGTGAATATGCTGTCGTAACTGCTACTGCTACTGACGAAGTAGGTAATACGGCAAAGGGAAGCGTTTATGTTTCTTTTGTTCGTGTTCCTGTTCATTCCGTTTCATTTGATGAAGAGCTTGTTCACGGTGCTCCGTCTACTACGGTAACGCTTGAGCCTAAAGTAAGCGGCTCAACGGCTATTAGTATACCGAGTATCAGAGATTGTATCTTTACATCTTCAAATCCCGATATTGCAACCGTTGACGCAAACGGCACGGTTACATTTATTACGGGCGGTGAATGCACAATTACCGCAACATCAATAGACGGTGGTATTTCAGCTTCAATCAGAGCAATTACTACAAATGACAATACTGCCCTTGCGGCGGCTATTGAGCAGTACAGTTCAGTAGATTATATGGCGTATGAATATGAATACGGCATGGCTTTCAAGACTGCTTATGACAACGCAAAAGTTGTTTGCGATGATTATATGTCAACTCAGCAGGCAATAGACGCAGCGCTTGTTGAACTTCAAACCTGTTATAACGACCTTGCGGCGCATCCGTTTATTTATCCCGGAGAACTTCAGATTACCTGCAACAGCGAAGCTGTTCAGGACGGCGCATCATTGGTGAAAGATGAATCAAATCAGGTTGTTCTCAACGCTTCTTATGCAACGGGCGCCATGGTTAAATCTTCAGAGCTTACATTTGCAAATGCAGTGGGCGTAACAGCAGAGGTACTCGGAAATATGATTATTATCACTAAGGACAATACTGATGAGTACGGCTCAATTGATGTTACATTTACTGTTACAGACGATTATGACAGAGTTACAACTGTAACTAAGTCTATTAAAATTGTTGACGATGTTAAAATGATTGAATCGTTCAAATTCGTTTATGAAGGCGCAGAAGTTGACAGGGTTGATTACAAAAACATTAACCTTTACGGTAAAACCGTAAGCCTTTCAATTAACACTTATCCCGTTGCGGCAGAGCCGTATACAAATATTGAATGGAGTTCAAGCAACTCTAAGCTAACGGTTGACCAAAACGGTAATGTAAAGATTGACGGATTTGTAACGGCTTCTAATTACAGCGCAACAATAACCTGCAAGCTCACCCTCAGCGACGGTACTGTTATTACAAATTCCATTCCCGTAACATTTACCGTGGGCAGATGATAAGGAGAGCATATATAATGAAAATAAATATTAAAAAGAAATTATCAGTCCTTCTTGCGGCAATCGTTTCTCTTACCTGTTTAACAGGTGCGCTTGCCGCAAGCGCAGACGATGTGATTGCTATTAATGCGCAGAATTTTCCTGACGATGTTTTTAGAGCGGCTGTTCAGGAGAATTATGACAAGGATGCGGATGGCTTTTTGAGCGAATCTGAACGAAATGTTACAAGTATGCCCCTTATAGTGCTTGCTATGGGAGAAGTTAAAGATTTAAAGGGAATTGAATATTTCACTTCCCTTACAAGTCTTTATGCTGCTGATTTGGGTATTGAGACGGCTGATTTATCAGCTCTCACAAATCTTCAGTCACTCAGAATAAACGGTAATGAGCTGACTTCGCTTGATGTTTCAAAAAATACAGCGCTTACCGATTTGAACTGCCGAGGAAATTCAAAGCTTACAAGCCTTGTTCTTTCACCGTCTGTTCAGAAACTTCAGTGCGATGAGTGCTCGCTTTCCTCTCTTGATGTAAGTATGTGTTCACAGCTTAATTTCCTTAACTGTTATGGTAACCAGCTTACATCATTAAACCTTTCTGCAAACCCACAGCTTGCTGAACTTAACTGTTCAATGAACCGCCTTACAGAGCTTGATCTTTCGGCGAATACTTTGCTTCAAAACAATATAACGGATTACAATATAGGCAGCCAAAGCATTGATGTTGAAGCGTCAACAGACGGCAAAAATATTTTTGTTCCCGTAAATATTTCAAGCCCCGACAGGATAGTTTCAACAAGCCTTACAAATGAGGGAGAGGGATATGTTGCAGACAGCAAAGCGTTTGTGTTTACCGAATACGAGGCTGTTCAAAACGGTATTGAGTATTCTTACAATACAAACTGTGCAGGCGCAGAGAGTATGTCCGTTCGTATAAATACATCAAAGGATTTCTTTAAGGTAACCTATTTTGATGAGATGGGCGGAAATGAATTTGACTATATGTTCGTTATGAACGGGCAGGATTCAACAGCGCCTTCATTCCCGTCAGCACCAGAAGGCTATGTTTGCCCACATTGGAGTGATGACGGCAAAAATATCACTGCTGATATTGAAATTTATACTATTTGGAGTCAAGAACATTCATATGTTCTTAATTCATTTGAGAATGACAAGGCTTTTGTTGTTTGCAGCGTTTGCGGCGGCACAGCTGAATTTGACTTTGCAGACAGTATAAATAAATCACAGGGTGAAGAAGGCTATGAAGAGTTCTTTGATGTGGATAATAACGGTGTTATAAATATCAGAGATTATACTATCTTGCTGACTGAATATTAAAATTTAACACGGCTTTGAGTTGTATTCTCAGAGCCGTGTTTTTTTATTAACAATTTATTATTTTGTTGAAAGTTAAGTGATGATATTTTATAATGTAAATAATTAATATATCAGGGGTGAAAATCTTGAAAAAAATACTCAGTTTGCTTATTTCGGTTATAACCGTTATAAGTATGTTTTCTTTCGGACAGGCAGCGTTTGCCCAGTCACAGCTTGAACTCGGGAAGATAGCCACGGTCGTTCTTGAAAATGACGGAAGTACTCAGGCGTACACATTTACTCCCGAAAAAAGTGGTAAATATGTGCTTACTTCTCATGCAAAAGGAACAATAGACCCCAAATGTATCGTTAATGTTATGTCCTCGGGTGAGAATGTAGCTATAATTGAAGATTCTGAGGGGCAGGGAAGCAATTTCAAAGAAATTCTTGAACTTGAAAAAGGCGTGGAATATCTATTCATTTTCGGTATGAATAATATGAGTACCAAAGCTGAATATGATGTAGATTTGTTTGAATATACAGAACCCGACCCGGAACCTGAAACGCCTGAAAAAGTTACAGGACTTTACGCCGCCGGCAGAGGCGATGACGGTGCAAGAATACGCCTTGCATGGAATGCCGTTGAAAACGCAACGGGTTACAAGATTCTTCAAAAAATAAGCGGAGAATATGTAGAAGTAGGAACATCAACAACACCCGATTACAATGTAACGGGACTTCATTCAGGCTGGGAATATTATTTCAAAGTTGCGGCTGTTAACGGAAAAGTTGTCGGACCTGAAAGCGATGAACTTCATACTGTAGCGGCTTGTGCTTCTCCGACAGGAATTTCAGCAGAACCTATTTCTAATAATCAAATCAAAGTTAAATGGGACGCAGGTTCAGCGCACGGTTACTATCTTGAATGGTCAACAGACCCGACATTCAAAACCAACAAACAGAACGCAAACCTTGTAGGCGTTAATAATACAAGCAAAACAATTAAGGTTAATGGCAACGCAGACAAATATTATGTTCGTGTAAGACTCTGGAGATATTGGGAAGACGGCTATGTTTACGGCAGTTTCTCACAGGCAGAAAGAG
>UQFL01000030.1 GCA_900540305.1 uncultured Oscillospiraceae bacterium
GAGATCAGCCTCGGTCTCGTGGGCTCGGAGATGTGTATAAGAGACAGTTCTTATTGCTTGCGCAATAACTTATCAATTCACAACTCTCACTTATACTTCGTCCATAGAATTTCTTGCATATGCTTATGATTCCAATCAGGAACTTTTAGACAGCAGCGCTGCTGCTCAATCCCAAAACGGTATTGACCAACAGGCGAGCGAAACAAGCAAAATGAACTATGCAATGAAAATGCTTGACACATATATTCATCTTTTCTCAACCAATCAGTTTAATCAGGACATTGCAGATGAGCTGAACAAAACCTATGGCACTGATTATTCGGCATCTTTCATAGCAAACAGCGTTGTTATTCAAAAGGTTGAAAACACAGCCATTTTCTCATTTACGGTTACTACTACCGACGCTGATTTAAGCTATCATATCGCCCTTTCAATAGAAAAATGCGTTCCCCAAAAAATGAATGAAACAAATTCAGGTCTTGTTCGTGCTTCTGTTCAGGACGAGCCTATAAAAGCGCCTTTGGCAGAGAGCAAGGGATATCCTAAAAAAGCTTTGATTGGCGCAGTTGCAGGCCTTGTTTTGGCAGCTTTGATTGTTATTTTCAAAGATTTGATTGATATTAGAATTAAAGGCAGCGACGATTTGCAGGATAAATATGACATTCCTGTTCTCGGAACAGTGCCGGAGTTCATTTTAACTCCTCAGAAAACGAAAGCGGGGGATAAAAAATAATGGCTAAAAAGAAAAATCAGACTACAAAAGAAGCCCGCATATTATTAAAAGATGCATCAATAGACCCCTCACAGAAATTCAGAATCGAAGAGTCTTATAAATCAATAAGAACAAACATTATGCTTTCCGTAATGAAAAAGGGATGTAAAACAATAGTTGTGTCATCTTCTGCCCCAGGCGAAGGAAAGACAACAACAACAGTTAACCTTGCAATTACGATGGCAGAGGCAGACCAGCGAGTTTTACTCATTGACTGTGACCTTAGAAAACCTAAAGTACATCACTATTTTTCAATACCAAATGCTCCGGGACTTACAAATTATCTTGGAGCAGCGGTTAACAGCAGCAATACAAAAAATGTTGATTTATTCAGCATTATACACAAAACTGAGTTTGAAAATTTGTCAGTTATCACATCAGGTTCAATTCCTCCGAATCCTGCAGAAATTCTCGGCTCAGAGCCTATGAAAGAATTTCTTGAAGAGGTTTCTCAGAATTTTGACTATATTATCATAGACTCAACGCCCATCAATGTTGTTTCCGACGCATTGCCGATAATTCGTGAGTCTGACGGTGTTGTGCTTGTTGTGCGTTCATATTCTTCTACACATCCCGAACTTCAGAAAACACTTAATTCACTCAAGTTTATTGATGCAAAAATTCTTGGTTTCGTAGTCAACTATGAAGAGAGAAAATCCTCAAGATACGGCGGTTTTTATAGTAAGTACGGCTACGGAGAATACAATTATTATTAATAAATGAGCTAATAAAATAGATGGCAGGAGGGGTTTTAATGATAATCAATAATTTAATTGAAACACACAGCCATATTCTGCCCGGCATTGACGACGGCTCAAAAAATGTTGAAATGAGCCTTGAAATGATCTCTGCGCTTGAAAGGCAGGGTGCAACCAAGATTATTGCCACGCCTCATTATTACAGCGATTCCATTTCACTGAGCGATTTTATTGCTAAAAGGGACGCCTCCTTTAATAAACTTTCAGATTCCCTTAGCGATTCAGCCCCGAAAATTTTAGCCGGGGCAGAGGTGTATATAACAAAATACTTATTCTCAAATGACGATTTATCTCCTATCTGCATAGGAAATACAAGATATGCGCTTATTGAACATTCCTTTGCAGAGGAATTTGAAGAAAAAGCGTTCAACCGACTTTTATGCCTTATTGAAGATCACTCTATCACGCCTATTCTTGCTCATATTGAGAGATATAAGGCTTTAATGGAACACCCCAAAAGGCTTGATATTCTGCTTGACGCAGGATGTCTTACACAGGTTAATGTAAGTTCTTTTGCTTCTTCACGCCGCTCAGTGAAAAAGAAACTTTTCAAATTTCTTGAGAGCGGAAGAATTACGCTTATAGGTTCAGACTGTCATAATACAGACACTCGCCTTCCCGAATACTCAGACGGAGTAAAGGAGATAATTTCAAAATACGGACAAAGCGCAATAGACACTCTTGTTGAAAACGCAAACAGAATGTTCGGCGAATAAAATCTTAAAATGCAAACACGGCATGACTGAAATCAAGTCACGCCGTGTTTTTTTAATTATCAATGTGGAAAATAAGATTTCCTTCTTTAAATGTTTTCAGAACCTTAATTTCTCTTATCTTCGTTTTGTCTGTTTCAAGCGGATTTTCTGAAAGCACAACAAAATCTGCTTTTTTGCCTTCCGAAATACTGCCTTTATCGTTTTCCTCGCCATACTGATAAGCCGCATTTAAGGTAACTGCTTTCAGTGCGTCATATATTGAAACACACTCTTCTTTGCCTAAAGCAACGCCGTTTTTCGTTATCCTGTTTACGGCGCACCATATTGTTTCGAGCATATCAGGCTCGATTACGGGCGAATCTTGATGGAATGTATACACTATTCCTTTATTCTGCGCAGATGCGGCTGGGCTGATAACTTCCGCCCTTTTCTTGCCGAAATTTTCTATATGAACATCGCCCCAATGGTACACATGGGCTACAAAGAATGACAGAATAACGCCGAGTTCAAACGCCTTTTGAAGCTGGTCTATTCCTATAAGCTGGGCGTGAATCATTACTGGGCGCAAATCTTTTAAATTCGAATGCTTTTTCTCTGCGATTTCAAGGCAGCGTAAAAACTGCCCTGCCGCAGCGTCCCCGTTGCAGTGAGCGATTATCTGTAAATTTTCCCTTGCCGCCGTTTCAAAAGCGAATATGACATCTTCGTCATCCATAGTGGGATAGCCGAAATAATCTTCAGTACCTTTATACGGTGTTCTCATCCAAGCTGTTTTGCCCTGAGGGGAACCGTCAAGAAACATTTTAAGCCCGCCGATTTTAAATCTTTTATCATACTTGCCCATATTTTCAGAAAACACAGTTTTCGTCTTTTGAATATCGGGAACAGATGAATACGCAACTATATCGCAGTTTAGTATATCACGCTTTAAAAGCTCGCTGAAAATAGGGAACATATCCTCAACAAACATACCGTCCTGAATAGTGGTTATACCGTAAGACGCATATTTTTTCTGTGCCTGAGAAAAGGCGCACATAATTTCTTCAATATTCGGCATAGGAATTTTTTTCAGATATTCAAAAAAGGCGTTCTCCTCCATATATCCGTTAAGCTTTCCGCCTTCCTTGCCGATTTTTCCGCCTTTTGGAGAAGGCGTATTCTCAGATACTCCCAGCTCTTTAAGCCCAAGGGAATTAATAAGCCCCATATGCCCCGATTTGTGCTGAATTACAAGAGGATTTTCAGGCGCAATTTCATCAAGAACGGACAAAGGCGGATTTTTCTTTTCGGGCATAAGATTATTGTCATAATCACGGGCGTTTATCCACACAGATTTAGGAATATTGTTTTCCTTAATATAGTTATTAACTCTTTCTTTGATTTCCCCTGCGCTTTTACAGCCGTTAAGCGACACTTGAAGAAGCGCAAAGGCTGTCTGCGTAAAATGGCTGTGAGGGTCGATAAAAGACGGCATTAGAGTATTTTCGCCGAGATTTATTACCTCGCAATCGGGAAATTCGCTTTTGATTTCCTCAGCCTGTCCGACTTTAAGCACAACGCCGTTTTCGACAAGAACGGCATTCGGCGCAGATTTGCCGTCAGGCTGAGCATTTTCCATAGTGATTATATTTTTACACAAAAAAAGTTTTTTCATATCGCACCTCGTCAGAATAATATTAATATTATTCGCTTACAGAGATATTTAATGCACATATATGCAAAACCCGCCTGACTTTCGCAAGGCGGGCATTTTTTACATTATGAGTTCTTTTACTATTCCCATCATTTCTCTTGTATAGAATGTCAGAAAAGTATAAAAAGACGAGTTACTACACTTGGAATGAAAGTTGAGTCCGAGTTTATCGCAGATTAGCTTTGCCCTGTACTCATGAAATTCATTTGTTACAACAACAATATCCTTTGAAAGCCCCTCGTTTTCAATTATTTCAAGTGAAAATTCAAGGTTTTCCTGCGTGTTTGTTGAATTATCCTCTTTATAAAGGCGGTCTTTGCTTATCCCCATTTCAACAAGCACATTTTCCATACACTGCGCTTCGCTGATACCTTCGTCAGGTCCCTGTCCGCCCGAAAGTACGGCAACTGCGTTTTCGTTTTCATTTAAATATTCTGCCGCGGCGGCACAGCGGTCATATAGATATTTGCTGGGCTGAGTTCCGTTTACCTTACAGCCGAGAACAACAACCGTTTGTGCACCGCTGTCTGTTTTATAGTTGGCATAGCGAGCCATATTGACGGAGAGGGGCGCAACCACAATTATCAGCGCTCCCAAAACGCAAAAGCCTGCAATTTTTAGCCCTGACGGCATTTTATCAAGAAAAACCGCAAACACAAAAAGCGCCACGGAAAAGGCAACGCCCACGGCATTTCCTATATTAAAAATACCCGATACAAGCGGCGCAAGATACCACAACAGCAAAAAAACTGCGCAAATCAATAAAAAAATCTTCAAATAATTTAATCCTTTACCTGATTTTACCATAAACCTTAACCCCTGCAAAAATTATTGCGGCGATGATAAGGAGCATAATCACAACAGTAAACTCTCCGTAACGGGAAAGTTCTACAATTCTTGCAACAAAAGACAGCGGAAAAGGCAGGCACAACAAAGAGAGCAGTGCTCCCTTATTTTTGGTTTCGGCAATGACCTCTGCTTTAGTATATGCCACCGAAAGCCGAGTTACTCCAACGGCAAATACAAGCCCTGCGCCCACAAGCGCAACGAGTGAAACGGCAGCGAACATTATTTCCCAATGGGTATAAAAAAGAATATTGAACGCCCAGATACAGTAAAGTTCTGTAACCGTTCCGAGAAGAAGTGAAAAAACGGCGAGGAACAGAGAAATCACATAAGCTATTTTAAAGAAATTGAGAATGCTTTTTTTATCATACTCTTTCTCTTTTTTATGTTCGTGTGTTTTTTCATCTGTTTTCAAAACGGCAGTTTGAGCTTTCTCACCGTTTAAAAGCTCATCTACCGTAACTCCGAGAGCCTTTGCTATTTCGGGAAGGAGCGTTACATCGGGATACCCGTCCCCCTTCTCCCATTTTGAAACCGTTCTGTTGCTCACATTTAAGATTTCTGCGAGCCGTGCCTGTGTATAACCTTTTTCCTTTCGCAGCGAGCAAATGAAATTGCCCGTCTTGCGTGACTCCATACAATCACCTCACAAAAATCTTAACAAACGCCCCGCATTACGGCAACGAACCGAACGGGGAAAAAGTCCACGGAGCGTGGAATATGGTGGATTTTAGTCTATTTTACAGATTTCGTCAATTTTTTTGAGTTCTTCGGCTGTAAATTCAACACAATCGAGCGCTTTTATATTGTCGATAATCTGTTCGGGCTTTGACGCACCGATTAGAACGCTTGTGACAACGCCGTCTTTCAAAACCCAACTGAGCGCCATCTGCGCAAGGCTCTGACCTCTCTCTTCAGCAAGTTCATTGAGCGCTTTTATCTGAGAAAGCTTTTCATCTGTAAGCACATCTGCTTTGAGGTACCTACCGTCTTTCTTGATACGGCTGTCCTCGGGTATGCCGTTAATATATCTGTCCGTAAGAGTTCCCTGTGCAAGAGGACTGAATGCGATAATGCCCTTGCCGAGAATATCAGATGTTTTTTTAAGACCGTTTTTCTCAATAGTGCGGTCAAATATTGAATATCTGTTTTGATTGATTATAAACGGGCACTTTAAATCCTTGAGAATTGCACAGGCTTTATCGAGCGTTTTTCCGTCATAATTTGAAAGACCGACATAAAGTGCCTTTCCGCTTCTGACAATTTGCGAAAGTGCGCCCATTGTTTCCTCAAGCGGAGTTTCAGGGTCCATTCTGTGATGATAAAAAATATCAACATAATCGAGCCCCATTCTTTTTAGGCTTTGGTCAAGGCTTGCGATAAGATATTTTCTGCTTCCCCAGTTGCCGTAAGGCCCTGCCCACATATCGTAGCCCGCTTTTGTGCTGATTATGAGTTCATCCCTGTAAGGGGCAAGATATTCACGCATAATTCTGCCGAAATTCTTTTCTGCGCTTCCGTATTCGGGGCCGTAATTGTTTGCAAGGTCAAAATGAGTTATACCGTTGTCAAACGCTGTAAAGCACAAGGCTTTCATATTTTCAAAGGGGGCTGTGTCGCCGAAATTATGCCACAAACCGAGCGAAACACCGGGAAGTTTAAGTCCGCTTTTACCACAGCGAAAATATTTCATATCATCATATCTTTTTTCATTAGCTTTATACATAAATTTTACCTCCGCACCGATATTCAACTTCATTGTAGCATAAAAAAGCGCGCCCGTAAACAATACGAACGCGCTTAATTTGTAACAAATATATTACCGAAATATATAATTTATATGTAATTTAGACCTGTGTTTCGCCTGCAAATGATTTGAGCATGGCAATTTCTCGTGCATAGCCGTCAAGTTCATTAGGGGTTTCAAGATACATAGGCAAATCCTTGAGATATTTATTATTTACAATTTTCTCAAAGGCTTCGGAGCCTATATTGCCATCGCCGATTTTTTCATGCCTGTCCTTATGCGAGGAAAAAGGATTTTTGCTGTCGTTGATATGAAGCGCTTTAAGGCGGTCAATGCCTATAATTCTGTCAAACTCCTCCAAAACGCCGTCAAGGTTGTTGACAATATCATATCCGCCGTCAAAAACATGGCAGGTATCAAGGCAAACTCCGAGCTTATCTGAAAGTTCAACTGAACTGATAATGCTTTTAAGTTCTTCAAAGGTTTTTCCTACCTCTGAGCCTTTTCCAGCCATTGTTTCAAGCAACACGGTAGTTGTCATATCCTCAAAAAGAACCTTATTAAGAGCGTCTGCAATAAGCTCTATTCCCTTTTCTTCGCCCTGCCCTGTATGTGAGCCGGGGTGGAAATTATAAAGCATATTCGGCGTATATTCCATACGCTTTAAATCGTCCGCAAAAGTTTCTACGGCAAAACGCCTTGTGTCTTCATTAGCCGAACAGCAGTTGAGCGTATACGGCGCATGGGCAAGAATAATATTAACGCCTGCCTTTTTACTTTCTTCAAGAAAACGGGCAACATCGGTTTCATCTATATCCTTTGCCTTGCCGCCACGGGGATTTCTTGTAAAAAACTGAAAAGTGTTTGCACCGATAGAAAGTGCCTGAGAAAGCATATTACAATATCCTTTTGACGCGCTTAAATGTGCTCCTATAATCATTTCACTGCGCTCTCTTTCTTTTCATCAAGCTGTTCCTTTGCAATATCCTCTTCCGCCTTGCCGCTCATAATATATTCAAGCAAATCGGCAACACAGCCGTGGTTGCAGTGGCACGCCTGGAATTTGCAAATCTCGTGGATAGGCTTAGGCGCCTGCCCTGCGCAAGCGGGAAGACCGACTGTTTTAAGCATATCCCAGTCGTTATAATAATCGCCGATTGCGGCAACATGGCTTTTTTCTATATGAAGCTTATCTGCAAGCTTCATAATGCCAACGCCCTTATGAGTATCCTTTTGAAGCATTTCAAGGCTCCAGAGAGACGAAGCCATAAAATTAGCGTCAGGATTTTCATTTTTATTTATGTATTTCTGAAGCTCGTTTATAGTTAACGGATTAGACCAGAATATAACTTTCATCCAGCCCTCTTCAGGCACTTGGTCAATAGTTGTAACCTCATAGTGGGATTTATCAAAATGCATCTGCCCTCTTGAAAGCAGACCGCTTTTAACTATGTAAACATGATCGTCAAAGAAAATGCCTATATCCACTCTATGACCGAAATCATTGAATAGCTGGCTGATTTCCTTTACAAACGCCCTGCCCTTGGGGCCGATTGTCTGTCTCCAAACCATCTTGTGCTGTTTAAAATCATAAATACCTGCTCCGTTTAAAACAACGGCAGGCTGGTTTGGTGTAATTCTGTCGTAATTTCTTTTAAGGCTTGATACAAGTCTGCCCGAAGCGAGAGTAAAATTACCGCCGAGTTCTGTAAACTCTTTAATTGCATCGTAATTTCTTTTAGGCAGTTTTCTTATTTTATTATTAAGTGTTCCGTCAATATCTGAAACAACAAGCCAGTTTTCGAAGGTTTTGCTCATTCCTGCGCCTCCTTTTCTATATATAAAACAGCAATAATCTATCACCGTAATTTTCAATTTTTTTCAAGTTTATTTAAAAATTGTGTAAAATATTCGGGAAGCGGACTTTCAAATTCAAGCCACTCGCCCGTTATAGGATGCACGAAACCGATATGTTTTGCGTGCAGACACTGACCCGAAAGACCTTTTACAGGCTTTTTAGGCCCGTAGACCTCATCCCCTGCTATCGGGTGGCCTACATAGGAGAGATGCACCCTAATCTGATGTGTTCTTCCCGTTTCAAGGGTACACCTTAAATGGGTAAAACTGCCGTATCTTTTAAGCACCTTAAAATGCGTTACAGCGTTTTTTGAATTTTTATATGTAACCGCCATTTTCTTTCTGTCTTTAGGATTTCTGCCTATCGGCTGATTGACGGTGAACTCGTCTTCTTTAATATTTCCGTGCGCCACACATTCATAGGCACGCTCAAACGAATGAGCTTTTATCTGCTCTGCAAGACCTGCGTGCGCCCTGTCATTCTTTGCTACTATCAAAAGTCCCGATGTATCTTTATCTATTCTATGCACTATTCCCGGGCGCAAAACTCCGTTTATTCCGCTGAGTGAATCCTTGCAGTGGTACAAGAGAGCATTTACAAGCGTACCCGTGTAATTTCCTGCCGCAGGGTGAACTACCATTCCCTTTGGCTTATTAACAACAAGCAAATCGTCATCCTCATAAACAATATCAAGAGGGATATTTTCAGGCTTGGCGTCAAGCTCCTCAGGCTCGGGAACAACAACGGTTATCTTATCATTCTCACGCAGTTTATAGTTTTTAGAAACTTCTTTTCCGTTTACCTGCACGCCGCCTTTTTCTATTACAGAGGCAACGGCGGAACGGGACATAGATGATGAATTTTCGCTTATATATTTATCTATTCTGTCTCCTGCCGAATCTGAGGACACCGTAAAAATGAGAAAATCACTCACGGCTTTTTTCCTCCTTTTTAAATATATCGGCAACAAGATACGCTATCAAAACAACCGCTCCGAGCGTAACGGCGCAATCAGCAATATTGAAAATGGCAAAATCAATAAACACAGGCTCGATAAAATCAATTACATAGCCGTAAAAAGCCCTGTCTATCAAATTGCCGAAACCGCCTGCCACAACAACGCCAAGGCTCCAATAAAGCCAAAGAGATTTACAGCGGTCTGAAAACATATACCACAAAACGCCGATACACACAACAAGAGTGAGCGCAACGAAAACCCACCTTGCGCCGCTGAACATTGAAAAAGCCATACCCGTGTTTTCGGCATAATGGAACTGAACAACATTTTTTATAAATGTAACAGGCTCGCCGCCTTTTAAAAAGCTGACGGCAAAATATTTAGTTATCTGGTCAAACGCAACTATGAGTATTATCATAACAGCGCACCATATATGCTTTTTTCTGTGCATAAAAACCTCCGCCAGATATCGGCAAGCAAAATTAAAAATCGGAATAATACGCAACAAGAGGGGTAGACATTCTGCCCCTCTTAAATGCGTGTTTTAAATTATAAATTCATTTCTGCAAGAACCTGTGCGCAATGCTCGCAAAGTTCAGGATGATTTTCGTCTTTTCCTACTGTTTCGGAGAATTTCCAGCAACGCTCGCATTTTGCACCGTGAGCCTTTGCTACTGAAACGGAAAGTCCCTCAACTTCACCCTTGAACGCCTGTTCGTCTGAAACAACGGTTACAGCTGATGTGATGAAGATTTCTGCGAGTGCAGACTCGGAAGCTTTAAGGAAATCATAAAGCTCGCCGCTTGCTCCGAGAACTACCTCAGCCTCGAGTGACTTACCAATCGTCTTTTCGTTTCTTGCAATTTCAAGAGCTTTCTGAACATCTACTCTGACTGCATGAATCTTTTCCCATTTCTCCATAAATGCTTCGTCAGCTTCAATGAATTTAGCTTCGGGAATATCGTTCATAAGCGGAAATTCGGGATTTCTCGATGAATCGTGAGGCATAAACTTCCAGATTTCATCCGCAGTAAACGCAAGAATAGGAGTGAGCAAAAGGGTGAGTGAATCAAGTATTTTATAAAGAACAGTCTGTGCCGCACGGCGTGTTGCCGAGGTCTTAACAGAGGTATAAAGTCTGTCTTTAAGAACATCGAAATAGAAGTTACTCATATCAACAATGCAGAAATTGTGAATTGCGTGAGCAGCAGTGTGATATTCGTAAGTTTCATAGCCCTTTCTTGCAACTTCGATAAGTTCATCGAGTTTCATAAGAGCATACTTGTCAAGCTCTTCAAGCTCGCTGTTATCAACCATATCCTTATCGGGGTCGAAATCATAAAGGTTGCCGAGACAGAAACGGGCTGTGTTTCTGATTTTTCTGTAATTATCTGAAAGCTGTTTAAGAATTTCAGGGCTGATACGGATATCTGCGTGATAATCGGAAGATGCAACCCAGAGACGGAGAACATCTGCGCCGTACTGCTTGATAACATCCTGCGGTGCAATACCGTTTCCGAGTGATTTAGACATCTTTCTGCCCTCGCCGTCAACAGTCCAGCCGTGGGTGATAATCTGTCTGTAAGGAGCGCCGCTTCCGCCTGCAACTGCTGTTAACAGTGATGACTGGAACCAGCCTCTGTACTGGTCTGCGCCCTCAAGATAAACATCTGCGGGACGGCTGAGATAATCACGGTTTTTAAGAACAGCCGCATGAGATGAGCCTGAGTCAAACCATACATCCATAATATCGGTTTCTTTTTCAAAGCCGTGCGCCTTGCCGCAGTGGGGGCATTTGAAGCCTTCGGGGAGGAAGTATTCAGCGTCATGAGCATACCAAGCGTCTGAGCCCTCTTTGCCGAATATTTCGGAAACCTTCATCATAACATCGTTGTCGATAATCTCTTTACCGCATTCTTTACAGTAAACAACGGGAATTGGAACGCCCCATTTTCTCTGACGGGAAATACACCAGTCTGCACGCTCTCTAACCATTGACTGAAGTCTGTCCTTACCCCATTTAGGATACCACTCAACTTCTTCTGAAGCCTTGATTGCGTCCTCTTTGAAATCATCAACAGAACAGAACCACTGAGAGGTTGCTCTGAAGATAACAGGCTTATGACATCTCCAGCAGTGAGGATACTGGTGAATAATTTTCTGAAGAGCAAAGAGATTGCCGTGCTCTTCAAGATACTGAGCGATGGGCTTGTTTGCTTCTTCAGTTGTAAGACCTGCAAACATACCTGCTTCTTCTGTAAGCCTGCCCTTTGCGTCAACGGGAACAACAACGGGGATTTCAGGATAGTTTTTGCATACAACAAAGTCCTCAACACCGTGTCCGGGAGCAGTATGAACGCAGCCTGTACCGCTTTCAAGAGTTACATGGTCGCCGACAATTACAAGAGATGTTCTGTCCATAAACGGGTGCTGGCATTTCATATATTCAAGCTCGCTGCCCATGATTGTGCCTACAGTTTCATAATCTGTAACGCCTCTTGCCTCCATAGCAGAAGCTGCAAGCTCTGTTGCCATTACATAATATTCGTCTCCGCTCTTGATAAGTGAATATTCAAATTCAGGACCTACGCAGATAGCAACGTTTGCGGGAAGTGTCCAAGTGGTTGTTGTCCAGATAACGAAATATGTTTTGCTGAGGTCTGCGCCCATTGCAGAGAGCTTTCCGAGGTCATCCGTAACATTGAATTTTACATAGATTGAATGGCAGGGGTCCTCGCCGTATTCAATTTCAGCTTCAGCAAGAGCGGTGTTACAATCGGGGCACCAATAAACAGGTTTAAGTCCCTTATAGATATAGCCCTTTGTTGCCATTGAAGCGAAAACTTTTATCTGCTCTGCTTCAAAATCCTTAGTAAGAGTAATATAAGGATTATCCCACTCGCCGATAACGCCGAGACGCTTGAAGCTTTCACGCTGAATATCTACAAAACCGAGAGCGGTATCGCGGCAGATTTTGCGAAGCTCAAGGTCTGAAATATCTGACTCTGCGGAAATGTGAGCTTCTTTTCTCGCCTTAAGCTCGGTGGGAAGTCCATGAGTATCCCAGCCGGGAACATAGGGAGACTTGAAGCCTGTCATATTCTTATATCTTACAATGAAATCCTTTAAGATTTTATTGAGCGCATGACCGATATGAATATCGCCGTTTGCGTACGGAGGGCCGTCGTGCAAAACGAAAAGCGGTTTGCCGTCGTTATGCTCCATAAGCTTTTCATACTGTTTTGTTTCATACCAGCCTTTAAGAATTTCCGGCTCACGCTGGGGAAGCGAAGCACGCATCGGAAATTCTGTTTTCATCATATTTAATGTATATTTATAATCCATCGTTATCCTCAACCTTTTGTCTGTTATTTTTTATTATTTCTTTTTCTTTTTGAAAAAGCCGTGAAATTTAGAACTGTCCTCATCGTCCTCGTCATCATCGGGAGGAATAAGGCTTATTTTTTCGTTAGTTCTTTTCTCCTCTGTTTTTACATGGAAGAAATCCTCAAACGGAAGATGTTCCTCTTCGCTGTCACTTTCCATTTCAGGCTCTTCTGAAATCTCCTCAGCAGTCTGTGAGTCCTGAGTTACGCTGTCCTGAGAAAAAGCGTCAATAGCGGATGAAACATCGGGAATCTCCTCAAAATCATCATCGTTGTCGGAAATTTCCTCAAGCTCGTATTCAACCTCTTCTTCCTCGGTTTCGGGCTCTTCGATGTCTGCGCTGAGCTGAGTATCGTCTTCTTTTTCTTCCTCAGTCTCTTCTTCATCGTTTGCCTCAAATTCATCTTTGATTTCAGGCTCTTCATCTTCATCGGTTTCGTCTGAAATCTCTGTTTCTTCTGAGGTTTCTTCTGTTTCCTGCTCTGTTTCAAGCTCATCTATCTGTGACTGAGCTTCGTCTATTGCTTCCTGTGTTTCGGAAATTTCATTTTCAATCTCTTCAACGCTGTCAAATTCAGGAATCTGCATCATACTTTCAAGCTTTTCAAGCTGTGCCTCATAAAGAGAAACAAGCTGAGCCTTGAATGTATCTGCTTCCGATTTAAGGTTTTGAGTTAAGCTCTCGTAATGCTCTTTCTCTGTTTTTGCTGTGTCGAGAAGATTCTGAGCAATAGATTTTGATTCTTTAAGAAGCTCGGCAGCGTCAGCCTTTGCGTCTGCAAGCTCTTTATCAGCCTTTGTCTGCGCTTCGTCTATAATTGCGCTTGCCGCCTCTGTTTTCTCCTTAGTGAGAGTTGCGGCATATTCACGAGCCTCTGAAATTATTTTTTCTGCTTTTTCCTTTGCGTCAAGAACGGTGTTCTGAACTGTCTGCGCACTTTCGGAAAGAAGGGCGTTTGCCTTTTCCTGCGCTTCCTTTGTTACCTTATCGGCTGCTTTCTGCGCAGTGAGAAGCGTTGCAGAAATTGACTCTTCCTCAGCTCTGTACTCCTCTATTTTAGAGGCAAGGATTTCCATTTTTCTGTAAAGCTCTTTATTTTCGTCATAAATCGCTTTAAAAGATTCCTCTATCTCGGCGATAAAAGCGTTTGTTTCATCAATATCATAGCCGTGAGAAGCGGTGGAAAGCACCTTATCCTTAATCTGGCTTGGTGTAATCATATTATATTCTCCCCTTTTTTTATCAATACATAATCATGCCGTTATTTTCAAGTTCGTCAATGAGGTCTCCCATAACATCAACATTGTACGGTGTGATAATGTATGTGCTGTTTGCAACTCTTTTAATCTGCCCGTTGTTTGCGTAGGCAACGCCGCTGAGGAAATCAAGCAGTCTGCGTGCAACATCTCTGTTTGTTGACTCAAGATTGAGCACAACTGTTCTTTTCTCGTTGAGATTGTCGCCTATTTCGGCAGCCTCTTCAAACCTTTCGGGTTTAACGAGCACAACCTGAAGCTGTGCTGTTGTGTGAATATTCACAACCTTGTCTGACTCAGCCCTTGTGCGGTGAATCTTTTCAGGTCTTTCCTCTCTCGGAACACGAGTGCTCTTATGCTTTTCACGCCTCGGCGGTGCAGGCATAGGATAAGACTGCTTTTCTTCATAAAAATCATCGAAATCATCATCGTCGTTTTCTTTGATGATTTCAGTAAATTTATCTAACAAACCCATTTGTTAATCCTCCTTAAAAATACTTTCTGGCGCCGAATATTGCGGAGCCTACTCTTACTATATTTGAACCCTCGGCAATGGCGGCTTCAAAATCACCGCTCATTCCCATAGAGAGAATTTCCATATCTATATTATCTATTTTTTTATCTTTAATGTCAATGAAAGATTGGCGCAGCTGAGCAAAATATCCGCGAGCCTCGTCCTGCGTTTCGCAAACGGGCGGAATAGTCATAAGTCCCTTTATTTTTATATTGGGAAGCTCTGCGATTTCATAAAGAGAATCTGAAAGCTGTTCAAGATAAATACCGCTCTTGCTCTCCTCTTTTCCTATATTGACCTCTGCAAGGCAGTTGACTGTAACGCCTCTGAGAGCCGCAACCCTTGAAATCTCCTTTGTAAGCTTCACCGAGGAAACTGATTCAATCATATCAACCTCGCCCACAATCTGGCGCACCTTGTTTGTCTGCAAATGGCCTATAAGGTGGCGTTCAACGCCGGAAAGATTTAAATCGTCCTTTTTACCGAGGTATTCCTGAACTCGGTTTTCGCCGATAAGGTCTGCCCCCAGCTCAATAGCCTTGTTTATATAAGGCGGTTCAACGGTTTTTGTTACACACATAAGACGAACATCATTTTCACTCCTGCCCGCTTTTACTGCGCACTCCTTAACCGTGTTTAATATTCTGAGATAATTTTCCTCAACGGATTTCATCCTGTTTTCATCAAGTATATACTTTTCCATCGTGAAGCTCCTTTCCCTGAATAATTATTTCATCGTAGATTTTGATACCGTTGTCGTATATAGTTAAATCTATCGTCGAGGCATCAGCATCTCCGTTTTTCTCCTGCTCCTCTGCTTTTTTCTTGGCTTCTTCTTTGTCCTGCGCCGTGTAATATTTGAGCAGCACATAGTTTCCGCCGTCATAAAGAACCTCTGTATAACGCCATTCAACAACGGAGCCTACAAGTGCATAAACACCCTTTTGACCGTTTTCGTTAACGTGAACCGCAGAAGACGGCATTTTAATACCCGTATAGCTGTTAATCCTTAGCTCAATATCGGCAAGCCGCATTGAAGCCACATCGGAATTCATATCATCGCACATAAGCACAAGCACCGTTGTTTCGGCAGAAAGTTCAGGCTCTGCACCTGTAACAATTTCGCAGGAATAAACTCTGTCCGTACCCGAAACGGCAACATCAATATAATCTCCGTTTTCAAGACCCGTAACAGCGTCTGCACTGACTGAAGCACAGAAATACCAGTCAAAACTTGTTATGATTTTTCCTATACCCTGAGTTTCAGCAGGAGTTTTCGCCTGCTCAATCCACTGGCTGAGCGTTTCGGAATCAAGGGTTTCAACTTTGCTGTAATCAAACGCTGATTCAAGCCCGTCTGAATAGGTTGAGAAAATGCCGGACGAATCCGCATTTATATATCCAACAGGCTTTGCGGACGAAACATCCACAGCCTGCATTTGACTTTCAACATCTTTCATAACGGTTGAAAAATCTATTTGTTTTCCAACGAGTATCTGACGGCGTGTGAATTTATCGTTAAGCTCTGAAGAATAATCCTGAGCCGTTTCGATTTGCGAATAGTCCACCGCTCTTATGTATTCGTTTATATTCTGTAAAATATCCTTATCAAGCGATTCTACATCTGTGGCTTGTCCGACAGCTTGACTTTCCATATTTGCATAATATTTAAGTTCGCTTTCAAGCTCCGCATATTGTGAATAAGCCTGAGCGCTCTCAGCAGAGGAAAAGACCTTTGCAATCTCTCCTCCGTTTTTAACCTTTTCACAGTCTGAAACACTTGCAACGGTAACGGCATTCTTATCAGAGGTTACGGTATGTTCATCCCTAACCACAAGCGCGTTTGTGTTTATCGTGTCATAAACAGTAGAGATAACGGCAGTTTGAAGCTTAAGTCCCGAATTAAAAATGCCGTAAAGCTCTGCCACAACATAAGCGACGATAAGCAGTATTACGAATATCATTGCAATTCGCTGTTTGCCGTCTTTTGTGAGCCGTCTACGATTCGGTTTTGATTTCTTACTTTCCTGCATATAAAAATTCCTTGCTCATATTAACCGCCGTGTCAATAAGCTGCTGCGGCGAAAGTTCGTCCGCATACAGCAAGGCGGCGTCGTTTCTGCGTTTAAACCAAGTAATCTGTCTTTTAGCGTATCGGCGTGTTTCCATTTTGAGATTTTCAAGTGCGTCTTCAAGGCTTACCTCGCCGCTGAAATACGGTGCAAGCTCTTTATGCCCTATTGCCTGCGCCGCTGTTTTGGCAGGAAGACCAAGCGACTGCCTTGCCTCTTCAACAAGCCCTGCCTCAACCATTTTGTCTACTCTTTCGTTTATTCGGGAATAAAGTTTCTGCCTGTCCTTAAATCCGATTACGAAATACAGCGTTTCATACGGATTTTCTCCAAGCTTTGAATTTTCATCCTGAAAGCTTTTTGTTTTTCCCGTGGTGTAAATTATTTCAAGCGCGCGTACAACACGCTTTTTGTTGTTTTTATGTATCTTCAGCGCCGCCTGACTGTCCGCTTTCAAAAGTTCTTCGTAAAGGTCATCCTCGCTTCTCTCCATAAGCGACTGCCTGAGCGCCTCATCAGTCTGCGCTTCGGTAAAGGTTATGTTGTTAACAAAGCTGTCTATAAACAGCCCCGTACCACCTGCTATTACGGGAACATTCCCTCTTTTCGTTATCTCCTGCACCTTTTTCTTTGCAAGATTGCAGAAATCGGAAACGGAAAAAGAATTTTCCCTATCAAGAAATTCAACAAGATGATGGGGCACGCCCTGCATTTCCTCTTTAGTGGGGGCGGCGGTGGCAATGCTCATACCCTTGTATACCTGCATTGAATCGGCGGATATTACCTCGCCCGAAACAGCTTTTGCTATTTCAACTGCAAGACTTGTTTTTCCGCTTGCGGTAGGCCCTGCAACAACTATCAGTTTTGTTTTTTCCATATTCGTCACTGAATTCTTCCAAACTGTTTTTCAAGCTCGTATCTTGAAATTTTAATCATAACGGGTCTGCCGTGGGGGCAGTACATAATATCGGGCATTGAAAGGAGTTTTTTAACAAAAAGCTCTCTCTCCTGCGGTGTGGTGTAATCTCCGCCCTTTACCGCCGAGCGGCAGGATGCTGAATGGAATATCCAGTCCATTTTATCAGGCTCAATATCCGTTTTATGCTCTAAAAGTTTCTGGGCGATTTCTATTATCAGGTCTTTGACATCACAGCCGTCAAGCAATGCGGGGGTTTCCCTTACAATAACGCTTTTTGAGCCGAAATCCTCAGCGGAAAATCCGCACTTTGAAAGCAAATCAAGATTTGAAATTATCGCTTCGTACTCATCGGGAGCAAGCGACACAGCAACGGGGGCAAGAAGCATTTGGGATGCAATGCCCTCGCTCTTAACCTGCTGTTTAAAGCGCTCAAAATTCATTCTCTCGTGAGCGGCGTGCTTGTCGATATAATAAAGGCTGTTTTCCATTTCTACGATTATGTAAGTTCTAAACGCCTCACCCACAACCGTGAAATCGGGAGCGGCGTTTTCCTCTTCAACAATGCCCTGCGCCTGTTTAACTTCATCCTGTGAAGCTGTTTCAACCTGCGGTTCATCGTCAGCCTTTTCAAAAACGGGAGCAATTTTAAAATTTTCACTTTCCGCTTGTTTTTCAGGCTCTTTTTCAGGCAGGATTTCTGCAACTGTAACGGGCTGTTTTTCATGCTCTTTTTTCTTATCTGAAAAATCTATGCTGACAACGGTTGTATGCTCGTTATCCTCAACCGTTTCCTCGCTTGAGAAAACGCTTTTTGCGGAAATTTTATAATCAGCAGGATTGCCGTAGCTGTCCGCCCTTTTGTGCGGCTGTGCGTTATACTGAGTTGAAGACGATACACGCCAGCCGTTCTGCTTTGCCTCCCCGAATTTAAGCTGAGACGGTTTTTCGGGTTTTACGAAATAATCTTTTTTTGTTTGTGTATTAACTGTGCCCTGAGCGAAAAACTGCTGTCCTGCGCCCATGGAACCCTCTTTAACGGAATTTTTAGTTTCCACGGCGGTTTTAACACCGTAATATATCAAATCGAAAACGGGGCGTTCATTTACAAAGCGCACCTCTGTTTTTGCAGGGTGAACATTTACATCCACCGCTTTCGTATCCATTTCAATATTGAGAACGCAGGCGGGATACCTGCCAACCATAATTAAATTTTTATAAGCCTGCTCAAGCGCCGCCATTGCGGTTACGCTTTTTACAAGCCTGCCGTTTATGAAAAAGAACTGCATTGCACGGCTTTTGCGTGACTGATGAGGTCTGCTGACATAACCGCTGACACGCATTGAATTATATTCATAATCAACGGGAATGAGCGTATCTGACAGCTCCGAGCCGAACACGGAATAAACGGCGCTTTTTAAATCCGAATTTCCCGAGGTAACAAGAACCTGCTTGCCCTCTCTTATAAACCTTACGGAAATTTCAGGGTGGGAAATCGCTATGCGCTCAACAACGCCCTGAACGGCATTCCCCTCTGTAACATCCTTTTTAAGGAATTTCATTCTTGCCGGCACATTGAAGAAAATATCACGCACAACAACCGTTGTGCCCTCGGGGCAGCCCGCTTCCGAAAAGTCTATCTCTTCACCGCCTGCAATTTCATATCTTGTTCCCGTTTCCTCGCCCCTCGCTCTTGTGAGAAGCTCCACCTTTGAAACGGCGGCGATGGACGCCATAGCCTCGCCCCTGAAACCGAGTGTTGCAATTGAATTGAGGTCCTCGCCCGTTGATATTTTAGATGTTGCGTGTGAAATGAATACCTTTTTAACATCATCTGCCGCAATTCCGCAGCCGTCATCCGTTATTCTGATATATGTTGTTCCGCCGTTTTTAATTTCAAGCGTGATGTGCTTTGCGCCTGCGTCTATTGAATTTTCAATCATTTCCTTAACAACGCTCATGGGGCGCTCAACAACCTCGCCTGCGGCGATAAGGCTGTAAACCTCTTTGGGCAGTATATTGATTTTAGGCATTCATCTCACCTCTTTCTTAAAGTTCTTCTGCTTTTTTCTTTAAATCATAAAGCGTTTGCATAGCCTCAATGGGCGTCAGCGTGTTTATATCGGTAGCCTTGAGAATTTCAAGTATTTCGTTCTTGCCGTTTGCAGAGAAGTTATACTGAATTTCCTCTTCTTCCTCCTCAACGCTGTTTTCCGCTTTGAAATCTATATCAATTTTACAGCTTTCAAGTTCTTTCAAAATCACCTTTGCACGCTTTACCACGCTGTCGGGCACGCCTGCAAGCTTTGCGACTTCGATACCGAAGCTTTCGTCCGCTCCGCCCCTGACAATTCTGCGCAGGAATGTTATATCGTCGCCCCTCTTTTTAACTGCTATTGAATAGTTGCTGACACCGTCTAGCATACCCTCCATAGCTGTGAGTTCGTGATAATGAGTTGCGAAAAGCGTTTTTGCGCCGAGCGTTTTCTTTTTGCATACAAATTCAAGTACCGCTCTTGCGATACTCATACCGTCAAAGGTTGAAGTACCTCTGCCGATTTCGTCAAGAATAATAAGGCTGTTTTGAGTTGCGTTTTTGAGAATTGCGGCAACCTCGCTCATCTCCACCATAAAGGTTGAGCGGCCTGACGCAAGGTCATCTGACGCACCCACACGGGTGAATATTGCATCCACAATTCCTATCTCTGCCGAGCGCGCAGGCACAAATGAGCCAACCTGAGCGAGCAGGACAATCAGCGCAATCTGGCGCATATATGTTGATTTACCTGCCATATTGGGGCCCGTGATAATCATACAGCGGTTATCGTCCTTATTGAGAGAAGTATCGTTCGGAACAAATATTCCGCCGTTCATAAGCGCCTCTACAACAGGATGTCTGCCGTCTTTTATATCAATAACGCCGTTGTTGTTGATGTGGGGGCAAACATAGTTATTTGTCACTGCCACTTCGGCAAGGCTTGCAAGAGTATCAAGCATTGCAAGCGCCTTTGCGGTTTTCTGTATTCTGACAACCTCTGCCGAAACTTCGTTTCTGACTTTGCAGAAAACTTCATATTCAAGAGCAATAACTCTGTCCTTTGCTCCGAGTATCTTGCCCTCAAGGTCTTTAAGTTCCTGCGTTATATATCTTTCGCAGTTTGTGAGCGTCTGTTTTCTTATGTAAGTATCGGGCACCATATCTTTGTAGGAATTGGTAACTTCAATATAATAGCCGAACACTCTGTTGTAGCCGACTTTTAATTTCGGTATTCCCGTTTCCTCTCTCTGGCGTGCCTCTATTGAAGCGATTATTGATGCGCCGTCATTTATAATTGATTTAAGCTCGTCTATCTCGGCATTATAGCCGTCCTTTATCATTCCGCCCTCTCTGACGGTGAACGGAGGCTCGTCCGAAATAGCGGTTTCAATTAACTCTTTAACATCCGTGAGCAAATCTATATTTGAGTTTATTTCTTTTAAAAGCGCTGTTGAAGCATCTGAAACAAGCGCCTTGATTTCGGGAAGCTTTTCAAGAGTTGCCTGAAGTGATTTGAGTTCCTTTGCGTTTGCTGTTGAATAGGCAATTCTTGTCATCAGTCTTTCAATATCGCTTATACCGATAAGCGCAGACCTTACTTTATCCCTCATCTCAGGTCTGTCAAAAAGTTCGCCGACTGCGTTCTGCCTTTTTGAAATGAGCGAAACGGACATAAGCGGTCTTTCAATCCAGTTTCTTATCATTCGCTTGCCCATTGCGGTTTTGGTTTTATCAATAACCCACAAGAGAGAGTGTTTTTTATCGCCCGTCATCATTGACTTTGTAAGCTCAAGATTGCGCCTTGCGCTCATATCGAGCTTCATATATTCCTCATTGTCAAAGTAATCAATATCGGCGGGAGTTTCAATTTCGTCTTTTTTCTGAACGGTTTTAAGATAATCTATAACCGCTCCGAGAGCACAGACAACAACCCTGCTGCTGCCGAGTGAAAGAGAAGATATTTCCTCTTTTTTCAGCGTTTCAAGAATTAAGTTTGTGCATTCCTCAAAATCAAACTTTTCATCATCAAGAAGCTGTACTTTAGTGCCGAGGCGTGTTTTTATGAAATCAGCCACCTGCTGAAAATCAAGCGCAGAGGAATTTACAAGCACCTCTCTGGGCTGATATGCTGAAAGCTTGTCTATAATCTGCTCCTGTGCGTTTTCGTCCTTAATTGAGGTAAGGTGAAATTCCGCAGTTGAAACATCGGCAAAGCAAAGCCCTGTTTCTTTTTCATTTCGGCATATACAGCAAAGATAATTGTTTACCGCATCGTCTAGCATACTGCCCCCAATAACGGTGCCGGGAGTTATGATTCTTACGACATCTCTTTTTACAAGCCCTTTAACAAGCTTTGGGTCTTCAAGCTGTTCGCATATAGCAACCTTGTAGCCCCTGTTTACAAGCTTTGCGATGTAATTATCCGCCGAGTGAAACGGAACGCCGCACATAGGAGCACGCTCCTCCTGACCGCAGTCCCTGCCCGTAAGCACAAGATCAAGCTCCTCAGAGGCGATTTTTGCATCGTCAAAAAACATCTCGTAAAAATCACCGAGGCGGAAAAACAACAGCATATCGGGATATTGACTTTTTATTTCAAAATACTGCTCCATCATAGGAGACAAGCCTTTCTCCTTTTTGCCTGCCATTATTTTTCCTCCTCTTTAATTCTTAAAAATCTTTTAGTTTAATGTGATTTCGTTTTATTCTGCTGAATTAGTGGCAGCCACCGCAGGTTGAGCAGTTGTGAGTGCAAGACTCATCGGGAATTTCGCAAGTTTCGGGGTCCTGACCGTCAAAGAAAAGACCGATCATCTGGCTGATATACTGAGCCATTTCTTCCATCTGTGAAGCGGCAGCAGTATAAGCTTCCATGTTTTCGTTTTTCATAATCTCTTCGTAAAGAGTTTCATACTGCTTCTGAAGGTCTGCAATTCTGTCCTTATCAGCCTCATCGCCCTTGCCTGCTTCCTGCTGATATTTGAGAGAAAGAAGCTGCATTTCCTGCATCTGCTGCTGAAGTGACTCGTCTGCGTCATTCTTTGCAGCTGCAGCCTGAAGCGCCTCAAAACGGGGGTCCTTCTGGATTTCTTTTCCGAGTTCACGAAGTGCTGTTTCCAAATTCATTGTTTTTAATTCCTTTCTTTTAAGGCTTTTGCCTTTGTTTTTAATTAATTTGTTCTCACTGTGCAAGTTCGCCTTTGAGAACATAAGTCAGCGGTTCCGTAACTTTAAGGTTTTGGAATGTACCTATAAGATTTTCGCCGCCTTCAAATTCTATAATCAAATTACCGTCCGTTCTGGCGGCAACATAATTATCACCGAGTTTGCCCTTTGAATAAACAAAGCATTTAAAGGTTTTGCCCTTATACTTTTTCATATTCTCTGCGGAAATTTTTTCCTGCAAATCAGTAAGTTCCTTAAACCACTTTCCCTTTTCCTCTGCTGAAATCGGGTCTGCCATTTTTTCGGCTGGAGTACCCTTTCTCGGAGAGAAAATGAAAGTGAAGAGCGAGGTGAATTTCACCTCTTCAACAAGAGAGAGTGTGTCTTTAAACTCTTCATAAGTTTCACCCGGGAAGCCTACGATTATATCCGAGGTTATGGAAAGCTCGTCCCCCATAAGTTCCTTGGCGTAATTTATGAGTTCAAGATATTTTTCTCTTGTATATTTTCTGTTCATCTCTTTGAGCACCCTGTTGTTTCCGCTCTGAAACGGCAGATGAAGATGCTTAGCAACTTTTTTGCACTGCGCCATTGTTTCAAGCAGTTCCCTTGTGCAGTCCTTTGGGTGGCTCGTCATAAAACGAATACGGAAATCTCCGTCAATATCGTTTATCATTCTGAGAAGCTGTGAAAAGTTCACCTGCGGGCAAAGGTCTTTTCCGTAGGAATTTACATTCTGTCCGAGAAGTGTAATTTCCTTATACCCTGCCTCAACAAGTTCTCTTGCCTCTTTGACAATTGCGTCTGCCTCTCTGCTTCTCTCCCTGCCTCTTACATACGGTACTATGCAGTAAGAACAGAAATTATTGCAGCCGTACATAATGGGTATCCAAGCTTTTTTATCGCTGTCCCTCAAAACGGGAACACCCTCTGCGATTGCGCCGTCAGTATCGGGCAGTTCAAAAACTCTTTTCTTTCTTGTGAGCGTCTGATAAAGAAGCTGAGGAAGTTTATAAACAACATGAGTTCCGAAAACAAGGTCTACAAACGAAAAACTCTTTTTGATTTTATCCGCAACATACTGCTGCTGCATCATACAGCCGCAGCACGCAATAACAACGCCGGGGTTGTTGTGCTTATAAGATTTGAGCATTCCTATATTTCCGAACACCCTGTCCTGAGCGTGCTCACGGATTGCGCAGGTGTTAAATATTATAAGCTGTGCCTGCATTCTGTCATCCGTAAAGCCGTAGCCCATTTCCCTGAGCATTCCCTTTATATGTTCACTGTCCGCAACATTTTGCTGACAGCCGTAAGTTACAACGCACGCAAGAGGCTTTTCGGCATATCTTTTTTCCACAACTGATTTTACCTTGCCGCAAAAGCCCTTTTGAATAAGTAGCTCCTCGGCGCTTATCACAGCCGTTTTTCTGCCGTTATTTTCCATATTTCTGCGCCTCCCTGCTATGATTTTTTCGCATAAAAATACACTTTCCCATAATTATTTTAATTATATCAAACGGCGCAGTCATATTCAATAATTATTTATTAATTTATTTAAAATATAATATATTATCTGTCTCTTATACACATCTCCGAGCCCACGAGACCGA
>UQFL01000031.1 GCA_900540305.1 uncultured Oscillospiraceae bacterium
TCAGCCTCGGTCTCGTGGGCTCGGAGATGTGTATAAGAGACAGGGGCAGAAGGACTTGAACCCTCGGCACGCGGTTTTGGAGTGGACGTGGTCTTATGAACCGCGTGTCCTTTTTATAAAGTTTTAAGACAAATTTGGATAAAAAATCAAGCATCAATCCGACGATTGATGCTTTTTTGATGCTATGATAAATTCATGATTGATTATTTAAGAAATCAAATATACTTTTCTGTCCGTTAAGTATGAATTCTGAAATTTTGTCTCCGTCAACATCAAATGGAGTTTCTGAAATACATTTTCTTATAAGTTCATCGGTGATTACAGGGATATTGAGATTCTTAAACAGCCTAAACGCCTCTTTGTTACTCTTTAACAACTCGATAAACAAGTCAATAAGCGTATCGTTTTTGCGCTCTATAAACCTTGGATATCCGCGGGATATTAAAGCAATATTGTTGTCATAATTAGGAGCAAGTTTTACTATATCCCCTGTTTTGGAATCTCTCAAAACACCGTAGTTTTTTGTATGGCGATCCATATTCATACAAACAGTATCCAGATAAATGAGTTTTAAATAATCTTCTGCCATATTCTTTGAGATACTGTAAAACACATCAAAGTTTTTACAGTAATCTTCGTCATCACCTACAAGAGATTCTGCCGACTCAAAATTATATCTGCCGTTTTCTGTAAAATCCTTTGTTCTGATATAGCCGTCATCCAACTCGTAGTGAGCCATATCAAAACCTAAAGACGAACCTAATTTGCAGATAAACAACTCGGAAAACAGTTCGTTCTCATTGCCGGACTTATACATCCACCAAGCGCCGTCGATAAGTCGCCAGCACTTCTCATAACTACCGATATTGGTGAGTTCCGGCGTCCTTGACGGCTTTTGATTGAAACTGTCAGGATCACCGCAAAGCGCAAGACTGTCAAAATAATTCTCTTTAAAACGGACATCATCCCATGTTAAATCAGAGCCGTCTTCACAAAACCAAAAATTATCCGTAATTGTTACGGCATTAACCGCAAGCACCGTACTGATTTCGTCTTTATTTTGCAGACGAAGTGCTTTTTTCAAGAGTCTTGAATTAGCACGATGAGAATCAATAGCTCGACCTTTTAACCAAGCAGCAATATCATCACATCTGTTGAAAAATAAGGGCGCAAGTTTCTCGTTTTTATCAACCACAACGCCATTTTTTATTGTGACAACAGGAATATCCTCTGACATGATTTTTCCGTTGAGGCTTTGCATCGTTCTCACCACCAATCTTTTTTACATTGTACCATTAAAAATTACAATATTACAAATTAATTTCCAAATTGAGTTTTAAATACTGATCTATTTCATTTACAAACTTTTTAGCGTACGAAAATAATTCTGTAGCGTCCTGCAAATCAAACTCCACAGTCAAATTATAGTCGCCTTGTTCGCGTGAATCCAGCAATCTACCGATTATTCTTGATAGTTCTTTATCAAGAATGCCGGTCTTTATATATTGGCTTCTGAAATATGCAACAACACCGGAATGCTTTTTTGAATCAAACCCATCGAGTATTTCAATAGCCTTCATCGAATAAAAAGCAGAATAGTATGATCTGTTAATGGCTGTATTATAATCACCAAGTTCAATATAAGACGGAATGTATGAAAGTGTTTTTCTTGCTTTTTCCATTAATAGTTTTGAAAGTTCTTTTACACTTTTATCAGGCAACTTTCACACCGTCCTTCTGCACATTCACCAAAAAAGGCATTGCATTCTTATACTTACTAAATGTATCAGAATCAAACAGCAATAGCGATACCATAATATCGTATTCAAGCGAAAGATCGCTGGCAATATCAACAAGCGACTTTCTGAATTGCTTAAGATCATCAGGCGAACCGTTTATTATAACCATAATGTCTATATCTGACTCATCGTCATAATCACCGCGTGCATAAGACCCATAAAGGATTACTGAATCCAGCCTGTTTCCAAGCAGTTCCTTTGCCCCGATGACAACGGCATCAATAATACTATTCAGTTCATTTTTCGTGCACATATGATCACCGCCAAAATTGGTATATTTTATTATAAACATAAATTATTATATCAGTCAAGATATTCGTTAAACCTGTAAGGATAGGGATTAATAAAAATAAAGCAAAAAATAAGCCTGCTTGGATGAGCAGGCAATAAATTATTTTGACTTTTCAATATGATTATAAAAAATCTCTTTAAGATAGTCTGTTATACCATTAGCGGCATGGATAGTTGCTATCATAAGTTCATCCTTATCAATCGATGAAAAATCGATATCATAATTATTAAATCGAATAAGCTGTGAAATGAATAATCTTTGTGTTCTTCCGTTTCCCTCTCTGAATGGGTGAATCATATTTGTAACACTGTAGAAATCAACAATGTTATCAACAAATTCGTCAAATGATTTATTTTGAAAATAATCGTTATCTTTCAAACGCATAAAGCATGCGTTCATTAAATCAGAAATCTGATCTGCCGAAGCAAACTTTGTTCCTTTTTTACTGATATTAACAGTTCGGTATTCGCCTGCCCAATCATAAATATCTTCAAATAAATATTTGTGAATTAACTTGTAATGTTCAACATCAAAAGTATCACTGATAGGATTGAGTTCAAGTTTGCTTGCTTTTGCAAAAGTCACAGCGCCCTCAAATTCTTTTAGTTTGTTTTCATCAGTAATACCCCATTTATTTATTAAGCAGGTTGTGCCCTCATAACAATTACTTGTGGAAGAATCAATGCTGTAACTCATTATACGTTAATACCCTGATGATTTTTAATGATCTCAATATACTGCGCCATCGTTATTTCTTTATTAAGAAGCTTTTTGCACAGCTCTTTATAATCATCTGAGATGACAAAGCCTTCCATTTCAAGAGAAGCTGCGGCGCTGTTTATCGCCTTTTCATTTGAAATATACAAAACAATCCCTCGCATATTTATTTTAGTTTATTATAAAACAAATCTATCGATTTATCAACAGATTTTCATTTTATTTATGACTATAACTGAGTCAATAGCATCCAAAATCTCGTTGACTAAGTTCATGTACTTTACCACTCTCACCTTGTATCTGACTGATTATTTATATTTGTAAATGCGCTGCACTTTAAAACTCTCTATCATTCGTTTTTGATTAATCAGTATTATATTCGTCATATTCACTTTGTAATTTTTCTAATTCTGCTTGAAGCTGTTGCCATTTATGTTTTAATATAACACAGTTTGCGTCATCTTCAACACAACCATAAAATAAATAAGGATCCATCAATTCGTTATCCAGTCTGTTTAGTTCAAAACTTAAACTTACAAACTCCGCATCCTGTTCGGATACAATTGCATCGTCAGCCGTAATCTTACTTAAATTAGAAAGATTGTCCAACATATTTCTGACTTCATTTATTCTGTTTTCATATTCATCTAAGGTATCTTTAACCTCTATACTTTTAATTTTGCTAGCTCTAATTGAGTTCAATTTCCAAAATTCATTATAAATTATCATTTCTGAACTATTTTCATCAGTGAAAAAAACAGTTCCGTATCTCTCTTTTAAATAGGAATCCATTACTTCCTGTGTTTCAAAGTTTGTAAATTTCTGATTAAAATCATCAGCAACCGGTTCTATCCATTCTGACATATATTCTCTAACACTATCACTGGCCAAATCAGTAAATATTCCATAACGGCTTTCATAAATCTCCGACAAAGCTTCGCCGTCCCCGTTGTTTAATGCATTTTCGGTTTTTGCCACAGCTATCATCGGATACCCTTTCACGACCATAAAAACAAACAGAACAATGCTCACGGCAATAATTGAAACACTGCAAATTATTTTCTTTTTCATTAATATACACCTCAATGTTTTCAACTCACTTTTTCATAGTAAGCCGTAGTGCCATTATAAGTCCCTATGGTGCGTTTTAATGTCATTTCATTATCAGATATAATTATCTCATAATATTGCGTACCGCCCAAAAAGATAATATTGTAAGCTCATTGCCAACAACAGAATATGTACAGTTGCTTCCATTCATAGACATCTGTCCATCCTCATAAAAATAAATAGCCTCTTCTGGAAAATAGTCATTTATCATTCTTACATAATTATTTTTCTCATCATCTGTAAGTACCCAGTGTCCTATAATTGCTTTTTCGGGGCTTGGATTTTCATATGTATTTCTCAAAGCAAAGCCGATTATAATCAAAATCACAAATGAGAGAACCATTAAAACTTTTAAATATCCTTTTTGATTTTCTGTTAAGTGCATGATTTTTGCTCCTTATTACGAGTATATTTTTGTGGCTACGAGATTAGATAGAATAAAATAATAAGATGTAATTTAGCTATAGTTTTTCAAGTCGAATATTTTAAATTCCCTTTTATCTGCATTATTTGCATAATCAAGATTTGTATAATCAGGATAACTTGTGCAAACTGCAATACCGTCCGATTGCAGTGAAATAAAGTCACTAAACTCATCAAGCGCAAAAACAGTTGCTCTGCTTCCCTGCTCATTTACCCTATAAAATGTATTATAACCTGTATCACTGTCAAAATAGTAAAACTCGTTGTTGCAGACATTTAGCATCATGTTATCACCAGAATCGCCGAACTCTCCAATTTTTTCACCATTATAAAAAACACCTAACTTTTCAGCGGTAAAGAAATTCTGCCTAATCTCATAATCTCCGAAAAAATAACAGTTGTATTCGGCAAGCATATCGTCATTATATCGCAGTTCTACATCACCGCTATCTGTATCAACAAATGCATTTTTTATTGCAGGTTGAGATATAATTGAATCAAAGTCGCTAATGGTATAAGTTACTGTCAATTTATTTTCATTTGCCGTTATGCAATCAATATACTAATCCGTTTGTTCCAATGAATTAAAAATTACTTTCGGTGATGTATAAATCTCCTTTTTACACTTTATCTTTATATACTGTTATTTCATTCCGGAAGATTTTTGTGGCAACAAGATTGGATACACCATAACCGGCGTCACCGTTATATTTCTTGCCATAGAATTTTACGACAAGCGTGAATACATTAGAAACATCAACTTTTATATCCTGCGGCAACACATTCTTTTCCATTGTGGCAGAAGTATATAATTTTTTACCATCGCCATATATTTTTATGTATCCCTCAACATCAACATTTTTGACCTTTGAAGTTCGTAAAATACTGCCGATTAAACATCATATTCAATTGTATATTCATTACTAATAATGGGTTCTAAATTACCGTCTTTATAAAAATAATAGTTATCTGAATAAATATAGTGTTGATAGTAATCCCCATGATTTGATTCACCATAATCGTCGTATCCTTTGTATGAATCTAATCTGCAAATTAAAGAATCTCCAGTTACATACGCTTCTAATGCGCTATAGCCGTCATTGTCTATCTCCGCAAAAGGAATTGTAAATCTTTTAATTCCAGTCTCTGCATTAAAAAGATAGAAGACACAAATTTCGTCACTGTTGCCGCTGTTTTCACTAAATAAAAGTATATTTTTCGTACAAAGGAAGTCATCAGTATTATATTGGTTAATAATATAAGAATCAAATGTTTCTAAAATTTCATGATTTTTACCGTCCAATGTGCTTCTGTTTAAATATGTTTTTGGTTCTTCAGGAACCTCATTATAGGATAAATAATAAATATAATCACTGTCTGCATAGAATACTGAACCTAGATTTTCTGAAACAGGATTTATAAATTCACCGCTGTCAAAATCATAATATATATACTTATTTTCGGACCCATCGGAAGTTTCTATGATCATTCCCTCTTTGCTTATGCATTCAACATACAAAGAGTAATTCTCATTTTCATCAGTAAGTTCTTTTGCAAAAAATTCTGCTTCACTTTTTTCCAAATTATAAAAGAATATAACATCGCACGAATCATTGTAAACTGAATCATAATCAACTGAAAGAATCAATTTGCTGCCAACAACTCCGGCGAGTTTCAGTTCTCCGATATCCAAATCCTTAATATATTCTGTGCCATGATTAATCTGAATATCAGACAATTCTATCAATTCATAAGAACTATCACTTAAGTCAATAACTGCTATATAAAAATAATATTCTTCATATCCTGTTACATATAAACAAAACAATTGGTCATTTAAAAAGTAAAATGGTGAAACACTTTGTGCATTTTCAATAGCAGCTCCAGAGGGACGCTCATAATTTGCAGAATCCAAATAAATATTTGAAGCCGAGAACACTTGCGATTTCTCTCCCGTTTTCAAATCAAACTTGAATATATTATCATAATAAATATACTTTTTGTGATCCAAATAAGGCTCCGTAGTGGATTGCGTATTAATATAAAAAAGACAATCATTATATACCTGTGTATTTTCCGATATATTAGATTGTTCTCTTTTAACGAAGCCTACATTACACCCGGAAAACAATGTTGACATAATGCAAACCGAGAGAAGGACACATAATATATATTTAATCGATAATTTTACTGTTTTCATAGTATAAATCTCCTTTTCACACTTTATCTTTAATAAAGTGTTATTTTATTCCGGTAGATTTTTTGTAGCAACGAAGTCAGATACGCCGTAATGTACTAAATCCAACATCAAACTGCTAAAATTTGTGTCTCCATAAAATTTAACATTTAAAATGCTGATCCCACTAATGTCAACAGAAAAATTTTTTGGCAGATAATTTACACCCATAGTATCTGATGTGAATAACTTCTTGCCATCACCATATATTTCCAAATATGCATTTTGCTCAATATTTTTTGAATCTGCCGTAACAAACTGAGTGGCGGAAAGCTTGTCATAATTTCCGTCAAGATTATACGTGACGGAAAAGAGTAACCCGGAAGAAGTATTTTCATAACCAATACGAATGCAATTCTGCATGGTTTTAGAGTTATTGGAAGTAAGTTTTCTATCATATTCAATCGTGCTATAATATTCCTCTTTCTCTTGACTCAAACAATTTTCCTCTTTATATAAGGCAAACGGTAAATATTCTTTATAATACGCAACCTTTTTTTGTATTTCCGTGTCATCAGGACGCAAGGTCTGTGCCATTACCGCCATATCGTAAGCGCCCTGGCGCTCTCCGCTTTTCAACGCTTCATCTGCTTTTGTTAAATATTCGCTCGCTTTGTTTTTCAGTGCTTGCTCCAGGCGAGCCTGTGCATCTTCTGACAAGTTTGCGCCGAGGGATTCCACATATTCCTTTGCGCCGTCAATGTCGCCGTCATTTATATAATCTTCTATTTTTGCAAGCTGCGCTTCATATATCTTTGTTTCGTATTCATCAAGTTCGGCTTTCATTTCATCCGTTAAATTTTCATTTCTTAAACTATTCATCTGCTGCAAAGCGGAATCATAATCTCCGCTCGTTATGTAATTATCAATAAGTGTAAGTTTTTCCTCTAACAGTTTTTCCTGGCATTCAGTCAATTTGCTTTGTGCATTCTCATACCAATTGTCAGATTCTATCACGCGTGACAATTCACTTACCGCCGTGCTGTAATCCGCCTGTGAATACGCCGTTATTCCCATGCCGTATGAAATTTTTGAGCTATACAGCAAATAAAAATCCTGCACTACATTATATAATTCACCGTTATATTGCGCTATGGTTGTTACAGCCGAATAGTCCTGCGGCAAGAAAATATCGCCTGTAGCTTCAAGTAAATAATTATTTATATCGGTATCTACAGGCTGCTCATTCAACTCATCTTTTGCACTCGTTATGCAATCTTCAAATTCATTAAACACGGCTTTTCCTGAATGGGACAAATCGTCGTATACTACCGAATAATCCCCGCAGTAATCCGCAAATACATCCATTACCGCCCCGCCTGACTTTGAGTCAAATGCATCACGCATTCTTGCTGACGCGATATTAGGAAATACAACTGCAGAAAGGATTAATACGATTATAATTATAACTGCTATGATGCCAGCAGACAGCATAATTAGTTTTTTCTTGTTTTTAAAAATATCTTTATAATTCTGCGTCGTTAAGTTAGTTCCACAGTTTGAACATACAATATTTTGTTTCTCATTTTCAATGCCACAGTTTGTACATCGCATATTTTCTTCTCCTCAAAACAAATTAAAATCAATATATTTAATTTTAACATTTAAATTTACCGCAGCCAATTCACTGCCAGCGTACTATTGACAAAATTTTTTATTTATCAAAAAACACTTTACTAAATGTGTTTTCGCACTTATAATTATGTTAATGAATGATTGGAGGCGGTATTTTGAAAAGGGAATGTCCTGTATGTAACAATCCATTGCCTGAAGAAGCGCATTTTTGTTTACACTGCTTTCATGATTTTAACGAAACACAAGATGACAATAAAAAAACAAAACTTCCGATTTTAGATAAAATAAAGCAAAATAAAAAAGCAATAATACTTATTTCCGCAATCTTAATCCTGCTTATTGCCGTTGCAACTGCCTGCGGTATCTACTATTCTTGCAGGAACAACCAAGCTGACGCGGACACACAAGCAGTTACCACACAAAAGCACGCGGTTTCCACCGTTACGGAGGAGGACGGTTCCGTTGTTACTACATATGATGACGGGAGTATAGAAACCGTAAAAGCTGACGGAACCGTAATTACTGAAGAGGCTGACGGTACTGTAGTTACCGAAAAGACTGACGGCACTGTTATAACTGAAAAGCCAGACGGAACGACCGAAGTTACGCAAAAGCCCACCGAAACGACGACTGAAAATGAAACCACATCGGGCAGCGTAACGGAATCCACTACGGAAAGCACGTCAAGCGATTATTCTGATATACCGATAAATAGTAATGATTTTACATTTGAATACAGAAACGGCTCGCTTATAATCACAAAATATAACGGGAACGATAAGATCGTACGAGTGCCAAATTCTTATAACGGCGATTATGTAACTTATATTGAAGGATTGACTTTTCAGAATGTAGATGAAGTGGAGCAGATCATTTTTGAAATGGCGCCTAACGATACGAAGCTAAGCTTTGGTTCCAATGCCGTTTGGCTTTGCAACAATTTAAAAAGTGTTGTTTTTATACGCCCTGATAGCAACAGCGCTAAATTAAAAATAGGCGGTTTTGCCGGTAAGTGCCCATCATTAACAGATATCCAAATATATAATTGCGATGATTACAGAGTTTATGATTACGGTTTATATTGTTATGATGATCAAGAGGATGGATACGCGCTTCAATATTTTTGCGAGGGGGCGAAAGTCTCCGAATGGACTATGCCCGACTGGTGTGTAACCTTAGATAATGCCGTTTTTATGTATAACACCAACATAAAAAGAGTCTATATCCATTCTACAAAAGGTTTTACACTTTCAAAATACACTTCTAATTATATGGATGCAGTTTACATTAACGATGATAATAAATATCTCTTTGATGATAACGGTGTAGCAGTATACAACGAAAACATGAAAGAACTCCAATTTTTCTCATCTACTGCTAATGTAAAAGAATATACAATAAAAAGCGGGTATTGCTTTAATCCTGGAAGAGGAACGATACTAAGCAACAAGATCAATCCGAATCTTGAAGTGCTGCGCATACCAAAAGATGCGGATTTTAAGAACAGCCAAATAAAAAAATACTTCACTTCTTCAGAATCAAATTTGAAAACGATTTATATTGAAGAAGGTCATCCCAAGATAGATTTTATTAAAGAAAACTTTAAAGGCGAGATAATTATTTATTAACGGAGAGAATATGAGAAAAAGCACAGATGATCTGTTTAAAGGACTTGGCAAAAAATGTGAAATAACAGATTACATAAGCAGTAATTCATCATCATTTGTATATCACAGCATTCATGAACTTTGGGAACAGGCATGTGAAAAATCCGGGCTTTCAAAAACAAATATAATCAACAAAGCGGATTTTAACTACTGCTATTTTTACGATGTTATAAATGGAAGAAAGATACCGTCTAAAGACAAGATCATAAGACTTGCGCTAACCATGCATATGAGCCTTGACGACTGCCAGCAGATTTTGCGACTTTCAGACAAGCCCCTACTCTATCCGCGAGTTAAACGGGACAGCATAATTATTTATTCGTTGAACAACAATTTGAGTTTTTACGAATGTAATGAACTTCTTAGCAAATTTGATGAGGAAGTATTAAAATGACCAAAAACGATAATGACTTAAAGAATTATATTGACGAAGTTTTATCTTCCGATTATAAAAAACTTGTAACCGTAAAAGACAGTGATAAAAGCAAAGTATACATTTATGAACAAACAAGCGGCAACAATAAATTGGTTTTGAGGTATTCTGTAAACAGAAATGATGATGTTTTCAGAGAACTGAGAACAATACGCAATAAAAACATTGTAAAAATATATGAAGTATGCTCTGACGAAAAATATGTTATAACACTTGAAGAATATATAAACGGAAAAAATCTTTACGATATCATTGAAAAAGGAAATTTGAATAAAAAAAGCGCCTATAAATACGCAATGCAACTTTGCGACGCTTTAGATGTAATCCACAAGGCCGGAATTATACACAGAGATATTAAACCTGAAAATGTTATAATAACTAAAAATGACAATGCTGTTTTAATTGATTTTTCAATTGCAAGAAAAATAAGTGCCAAAAGCAACAGCGATACGGATAATTTAGGTACTATTGGTTATGCTGCGCCTGAACAATACGGTATTTCACAATCTGGAATAGAAACCGACATATACTCTTTAGGCGTATTGCTTAATATTATGCTCGTAGGCAAACACCCGGCTGTTTCATTACCAAAGGGGGCTGTTAAAAGAATAATAAAAAAAGCAACCTCTACACAAATAGCGGAAAGATACAAAAATGTTAAGAAAATAAAAAGAGAGTTGAAATTTCTTTCCCTATTCAATTTTGTAAAAGAAAGTGTATAAATTTTTAGATGGATAACAAGTGCTTGTACCTCCTATAAAATACAAATTGTTTCTATAATAAATGTTGGGGTGAGAACCTCGAAATTTATTATAGAACCTATAAATTTGATTAAATAAAAGCATATAAAAAGAGCCGTTTCTCTTAATTGAGAAACAGTTCTTTTTTTCTTTTCAAAACAGTTGCGCAAAATGCTGAAAATAAAATTTTTTTCAAAAAGGGGTTGTTAAATGTACGGACTTTGCGGCAAAGGAAGTGAAGGGGTTTTAAATTTTTGTAAATTACTGTGAAAAATCGGCTCAAAGGTATATAGTTAACGGCTAAATATATGAGGGTGTAAATATTTTGTAAATAAGATTTTTAAAAACCTCATCCTTTGCTGTTTTCGTGGCTATAAGTAAAGGGACGAAAAAAGTTTGGCTCAAAAGGTCAAAAAAGTGTGCAAGGATAAGTGGAGGTGCTTCAATTTGTAAAAAAATATAAACATTTCAAAAAACGGTACTTAAAACATCGTTCCCACTTCCTACATATATGGAAGGACATTTTTATGAAAGGAGACTGATAACATGAACGGAAATTATTTTTTGTTGCCGAACAGTATTTTTGACGAAGGTCTGACGCCGATGGAATTTACGGTGTATGGTTTTCTGACAAGCAGAGGCGATGCCAAAGGGCAGAGTTTTTATTCGGTACCAAACATCGCGAGAGCCTGCGGTATGTGTGAGAACTCCTGCCGTAAGGCAATACGAAGTCTTTCTGAAAAAGGACTGATAGATGTTTCGGAAAGATACTTTGATAACGCAAGGCAGAGTAATCTTTACACGGTGCTCAAATTATGAACCGCGCCCGGTTCAGCAAACGCTGACAAATAATCTAAAAGGCTTAGTCTTATGAAACAAACATTAAAGACAAATTAATTTAATTAATTGTAAAATTGTTACCCATTAGTTAGTTCAAAACTGCATTTTAAAAACATGAAAGGAGAATATAAATGAAAAAGATCTACAAAAGTTTTGATGAATTACCAATAATGCTATCCGTTACAGAAACAGCGACTGTGCTCGGTATCTCGCGAACAAGCGCCTATGAACTGGTTAAAGGAAATGACTTTCCATCCATAAAGGTTGGTTCTCGCATTGTTGTTCCGAAAGATGAACTACAAAAATGGATTCAAAAACAACTTGGCTGTAAAGAATAATGAACGGAAATTATTTCACATCACCAAACTAACTTTTTAAAGGATGTCTATCCTCTGCTGAGTTCACAGTATATTCTTTTCCGGTACTGAGAATATTTACACGGTCAACAAATTATGATGCACCCCCGGTTTAGGAGATGGTGACTAACAATATAAAAGCCTCTTGCGCCGCTGAACACGGTTTTGGAGACTTTCAGAAAACAATAATGAAGTTAATCAAATAAGATCATAAACGGCTGATTTCACGAGTTTGAACCAGGTTATTTTTGCTCTTTTCAGGTAGTTTTGCATGGTTGATTCCTAAGCAGGATAAAGGCTGGGCACACTTTGGGTGTGCCGAAGCCGAAAAACACCGCAACGGCAACGCCTTGCGGACTTTCAAAAGGTATGTCAAAATGAGGTTGTCGCAAAATTCGCGGCATACTTTTTGGGCGTTTTGTGTGTCACGAATTTCATAATCCGCGTGGTTGTGCGGTTTTTGCAAAACAATTTGTGCGCCCAAAAGTGATACCATTAGCGATTACAAATATATTTCAAAAATTCCGGTGGTATCGAAAAATTCTCTGGATAATTGATGCTCTAGGTGGTATTGTGTGTTGATAAAGGAGCGTGGTGTTATGAAAAAAGAACTACTTACGAACGGAAACGCGTTTAAAAGAACTGACGGTCGCTGGGGAGGTGTTGTGTGGTGCAGAAATGAAAAGGGAGAACGGACAAGGAAAAGTTTTTCCGGCACAACAAAACTTGAAGTCAAGAAAAAGATGAAAAACTACATAAAACAGTTTGAGGATGAATTGGCTGAATCCGCTGAATGCAATAAAACTCTTGCTGAGGGGATGAAAAACTATCTGCAGGTATTCAAATACCCTTCTGTTGAAAAGACGACCTATGACCGCTGCGAGCAGATATTAAACAACGAGATCACGCCATACATTGGCGGCAAGATCATTTCAAATCTATCTGCTGCGGATATTAAAAAACTGATAAATCAACTCACGGAAAAAGGTTATGCGTTCTCAACAGTCAAGCAGACATACAATCTGCTCAGCGAGTACTTCCGCTACCTTGAACAGGAAGATATCATTAGCAAAAATCCTATGCTGAATGTAGGACAGATCAAGAAAGCTAACTTTTATGCCAAGCAAGGGAAAGAACTCAAGCCGACAAGTGAAACGATTACCGTATTCACAGATAAAGAAGTTGAAAAGTTCAAGGAAGAATGTTTCAGAAAATTCTCAAACGGTAAACATGTTTATCAACAGGCGGCGGCATACACACTAATGCTCAACACAGGGATAAGAACAGCCGAGGCACTTGGTTTGCTCAACAGCGACATTGACCTTGAAAACAGAGTTATACATCTGCAGCGAGGCGTTAAAGAAGTCAGCAAGAGAAACGGAATAGAAAAAACATCGGGCAGAGAGATCGAAGTCGGTAAATTAAAAACCGCGTCGAGCAAGCGGTCTGTACCGCTGAACAACACGGCTGTGGAAATGATCAAGATACTTCAAAATGAGTTCTACTTTGGTGAGGACTCCCCTCTTATCTGCGATGAGAACGGAAACTTCACAAAACCGTCAAACTTCAGAAAAAGATACTACCGCATACTGAAAGCGGCAGGAATCGAGCGCAAGGGCTTACACAGCCTGCGCCACACATTCCCCACGAATCTTGTGAACGGAATCAGACAACCCGATGGAACAATCAAATGCTTAACACCTAAACAGGTTGCCGATCTGCTCGGACACACTACTTCAGAAATCACCGAGATGTATTATGTAAAGCGAAATGATGAAATGCTGAAAGGCATAACCGATGGGTTTGAGATATAATAATAAATTTACTATTCTACTATTGTTCTTAATACTATCGATTTATGATTTAAGCAATGATGATGAAAATTTTTCAGAAATATCTTTAATATAGTCAACTCTTTCCAATTTACTTAACCATTCATTTGGAAATGTTTCCATACCATAAATAATACCTGTAACAGAACCGGTTATTGCGGCGTTCGTATCTGTATCGTTACCTAAATTTACAGCAACTATAATAGACTGGGTATAGGAATTTGAATTGATAACAGTCCACAAAACCGTTTCAAGAGTAGAAACAACATAACCATTAGAATCTATTTCACTAACTTTCAATTCATTAATATTATCTTTTAAAATTCGGTCATACGCTTTAATCGTATCGTCTTGAAAATAATTGGCGTAATCAAAGTTTTTAATATTCTTGTAGGATTGCAGTTTATCCTGCCCATTTAAAATATTAATAACATATTTCACGTATACATAGCAGCCCATTATGCTGATTTCATGAGCGTGTGTAATTGATGAAACTTTTTTTACGATTTCATAAATGTCATTATCGTCTGATTTATGATAATAGCAATAAAAGGCTATCGGCAGCATTCTCATCAATGAACCATTGCCGTTCTCATTAAAGCCTGTTCCGCCGCAAAGTGAAGCATTACATTTGTCTTTCATAAATTTTAAAAGCGCATATTTTGTTGTTATACCAATGTCAAAAACAAAACCATTTGCAGTATAATCAGCGTTATTTATCCAATTACAAAAAAGCATTGCCATATCATTGCAATCGATTTTACCGGTTTTAGAAACGGAATCCATTGTGGCAAGCGTCATGGAAGTATCATCAGACCAACTGCCTGCCGGAACATCATAACTACCAAAGCCGAGCATTTCCTGAACGGGATTGCTCAAAAGTTTAGTTCTATCCGTAAACTCAACTGGTACGCCCATTGCGTCCCCTATTGCAAATCCTAATACGCCGCTTAAAATCCGATCCATATTTGTTTCTCCCTATATACTTTAGAACACTTAGATAACTAAATCATAACATATATATGTTCATTCGTCTATATTGTAAACTGATGCTTTTTTGATGATGTACGGGACGGAAAGGTTGGATTTAACGGAAAAGTTGGACAATTTGAAGACTGTTTTGAGCATCAAAAAAAGGCGCGCTGACCGCGCGCCGTAAGGAAATTGAGAAATATATAACAGAAAAAAGAGCCTTGAAACCGCGCGGTTGAGCGAAATTTCAAGGCTTTTGTTTTTGGCAGGGGCAGAAGGCAGACTATGCCCTCTTGCAGTAACCCGGAAAAATCGGCGGGCTTGCGCTTTTCCATGATTTTTCCGACCGCTGCGCCAATAAACGCTCCCTTCACCTGCCACCGGCAGCGGTCGCGTGTGTTGCCCGGCACGCGCGTGCCTCGTTTCAAGAATTTTACGCACAAACAAAAAATACAGGCACCGCAAAAGCGATGCCTGTATTTCTAGCAGGGGCAGAAGGACTTGGCGTATGCTGCGGCGTTGCCTTGCATACTGATGGCTCGGCGACCGAAATTCTGCGAATTTCAGTACCCGCCTCACCACTCTTCGCTAAAAACAGTTCACTGAACTGTTTTCTTAACGCTCAGACCCTCTCGGGTTCAAGTCCTTAACAATCTTACTAAAACAAACAGCGGCTGCCTAAGGCAACCGCTGTTTGCTTTGGCAGGGGCAGAAGGACTTGAACCCTCGGCACGCGGTTTTGGAGCGAAAAGCACGCTTTCAGTTAAGCCGCGTTAAAATACAGTCCCTCTAAAATTCCGCATAAAAACAGCACTTTCAGGATTTGAAAGTGCTGTTTGTTTTTGTCTTTATAGTTTTTGTTGAAAATTGATGCTATTTTGATGCTCTTGGAAATTGAGAAGAATCATAACTCAAATATAATGCACCCCACTGCAAGAAATAGTGACAAATAATAGTAAAACCCTTTCGGTATAAATTTTATAATTCTTTAGCCTTGAAAGTTGTTTTAGGCATTTTATCGATATTTTCAAGCGCCATATTGCACCTCTAAAGACTAAAATTTCTCGTAAGATTTATGTGTTTATTATAACATTTTTTGATTAGAATTCAACTTAACGATTAGTATATGCGCCCGCCTTATGTGTTAAATGAATTAGAAATAAACCTAAAAGCATTTTTATTTCAGCTCCCAAAGTGACATCTTATTGTCACTTTGGATGTCACTTTAATCTGTTGCTTTTATTATTACACAACTCATAAAGTTTTTCTTTTAATCAATTCTAAATTTTCGATTTACATTTCCATCATGTTATCTGTCCAAAGTTCGCACTGGGTCATAACAGTTTGGACAGCATCTTCCATACCCTCTGGCGGATATTTATGCTTCCTCAAAAGCTTTTTGATAAGCATACGCATTTTTGCTCTTGCCGACTCACGCTTTTGCCAGTCAATCGTCTTGTTTCTGCGGAGAGTATCAGCAAGTTCTTTCGTAATGGCAATGAGTTCGTCATTTTCGTAAAAATCTTTGATTGCCTGCGGCTTTGTGAGGGCATCGTAGAATGCAAGCTCATCGGCTGTAAGTCCGAGTTGGTCGCCTTCTTTTTGTGCTGCTGCAATTTGTTTTGCAAGTTTCAGCATTTCTTCAATGACTTCTTCATTGGTCAGCATACCGTTCAAATATGCATTGAGCGAACGCTGCATAATCTCGCTAAATTTCTCGGATTTAACGATATTTGTTCTGCGATAAACAGATACCTGTTCTGCAATAAGTTTTTTAAGTAACTCGACAGCAAGATTCTTTTCCTTCATATTGGCAACTTCTTCAAGGAATTTCGGGTCAAAGAGGGAAAATTCTTCTTTAATGTCCGAGAAAAGGTTGATAACGCCTTCGCTCTTGATGCTCTGCTTTAAAAGTTCGTTAATCCTTGCGTTCATTTCAGGCAAGGAGATTTTTTTACCTACGCCTGTATTTGTAAGCCTGAGGACAAGCACACGAACAGCATCAAAGAAAGCTGCTTCGATACGGTCGTCCTCATCAACCATAGAGGAACAGAGGGACAATGCCTGATGAAGCATAAGTGCTTCTTTTACAAACGAGTCTTTATCATCCACTTTTTCTCTGCCCATAATGAAGTTGACAGCGCCGCTGATAGTCTTAGACCTTTCAAGGTTTGTGCCGGTTTGGAACTTGGAATAATCAAATCCGTGGAACTTATCACGGCATACGGACAGCTTTTCTTGGAATTTCGGAAATGCAACCTTTGCAACATCGGTGTCACCGTAATTCTTTTTATCACGGGCAGTGTAATCGTTCATAGCTTTTTTAAGTGCTGTTGCAATGCCCACATAGTCAACAACTAGACCACCCTCTTTGTCACGGAACACACGATTTACACGGGCGATCGCCTGCATAAGATTGTGTCCAGACATTGGCTTATAAACATACATCGTTGCAAGTGACGGCACATCAAAGCCTGTGAGCCACATATCTACAACGATTGCAATTTTAAGCGGACTGTTGTTGTCTTTGAATTTCTTTGCAAGTTCATCCTTATGATGCTTGTTGCCGATTATCTCACGCCATTCTTCCGGGTCGTTGTTTCCGGAAGTCATAACAACCGCTACCTTTTCCGTCCAAGCAGGACGAAGTTCTAAAATACGCTTGTAAATCTTCATAGCAATAGGGCGAGAGTAAGCAACGATCATCGCCTTACCGGTGAGCAAATTTTCACGGTTATTTTCATAATGGTCGAGAATATCTGAAACAAGCGAATTTATAGTATTGTCATTGCCAAGTACAGCTTCCATTTGACCGAGTTCTCGTTTGCTCTTTTCAACAACTTCTTCATCGGCATTTAAAGCCATAATATCATATTCTTTGTCAATCAACTTCAATGTTGCTTCATCAAGATTGAGCTTGATAACACGGCTTTCGTAATAAACCGGGCGGGTTGCTCCGTCCTCTACAGCCTGCGTCATATCGTAAATGTCGATATAGTCGCCGAACACTTCACGGGTACTGCGGTCTTTAGATGAAATAGGAGTGCCTGTAAATCCGATATATGTAGCATTAGGAAGTGAATTACGAATAATGCGAGCAGTACCTATTTTAACCTTACCGGTTTTTGCGTCTACGGTTTCAGTAAGTCCATATTGACCTCTGTGTGCTTCATCAGCCATAACAATAATATTCTGGCGTTCAGATAACGGCTCGTGTGATTCTTCAAATTTCTGCATCGTGGTAAAGATAATGCCATTTGCCTGTCTGCCATCAAGCCAGTCCTTTAGTCCGACATCATTCTTACCGGAAGTTTCTGTCAGCTTTCTGCAAGTTGCGTGTACCGGCTCTTGACGCAAGAAATCTTTACATTTAGCAAACTGACCGTAAAGCTGGTCGTCAAGGTCGTTTCTGTCAGTAATTACAACAATCGTCGGGCTGTCTAATGCTTGCTGTAATAAGTGAGCATAAAATACCATAGAAAGCGATTTTCCGCTTCCTTGTGTATGCCAAAACACACCGCCCTTACCATCGGTAACAGTAGCGTGCTTTGTGGATTTAATTGCTTTTCTGACTGCAAAGTATTGATGATACCCTGCAAGTATTTTAAACGAATTGATGCCCTCGTTAGAAAAGCAAATAAAGTTTTTGATAATATCAAGCAGTCTTTCCTTTTGGAACATACCCTCAAAGAATGTATCAAACTGCGCATACTGCGTGTTTTCGTAGTCGCCGTCCTTTGTTTTCCACTCCATAAAGCGGTCTTCACCGGAGGTGATCGTACCTGCCTTAGAGGTCAACTGGTCGCTCATTACGCAAATTGCGTTGTAAATGAACATTGACGGTATCTCAATCATATAGTTACGGAGCTGTCTGTACGCTTCGGAAGCGTCCGTTTCTTCACGAGAGGGAGATTTCAGCTCAACCAAAACTACCGGCAAGCCATTCAAAAAGAGAATTACATCAGGACGTTTATTGCTGTTCTCAATAAAAGTCCATTGATTAGAAACGATAAAGGAGTTATTGTCGGGATTTTTGTAATCAACAAGATAGACGATAGAGGAACGCTCCTCACCGTCAACAAAATATCTTACCGGGATACCGTTTTGCAGATAGTCCATAAACACGGCGTTTTTCTGCACAAGCTCTCCGTTTTCAAAGTTTTTGAGCTTGAATAAGGCGTCCTGAATTGCGTCATCAGGCAACCCTCTGTTCAAGCGGTACAGAGAGTCAAGCAGAACTTCCTCATATAACGGACTGTAAAAGTCTCTTTCAATATCGGGACCGTATGCGTACTCATATCCCAAATCATTTCTGAACAGCTCGATTACTGAATTTTCATAATCGGCTTCGGTATATAATCCCGGCATAATATCTACTCCTTACTTTTGAGATTTATTTAGCAATTTAAATGTAACAAAATATACTGGAAAATCATATCCATTACGAGAAAGAATCATCTTTGCCAACCTTGTTGAAGCGTTTGGAAAAGGACTGATTTTCAAAGTTTGTTTTGTTTCCATCGGGAACTGAATACTTTGCAAATGTTCAAAATACCTATTGAAGAAATTTTCATAATCAGATGCGCTAACATACGCAACAATAAAAGTCGCAGTACCCAACGCATTATAATTAACAATTGATTTTTCAATGTGTTCATCAATATACGAAGTGCTTACACTTGAAAGTTTTAATCCTTCATATATTGCGACTTCTTTGCCGTCCCTTGTTATCAATATATCTACTTCTCCGGCATCTTTTCCACTATTAGATATGCCGTGTCTGGTTTGGTCTTTCACCTCATTATATCCCATAAGTGATAATGTATCTCTAAAAAAATCGTTAATACTATTTTCAGAACTATACCCATTATATGTAGGGTTAGAACAGAGGCGTTCTCCAACTTTAATTAAATCAGATAAGACCAATTCTGTCGATTGAATGTCTGCATTAAGTCTTGCCTCATTCGTTTCAGGAAAAATGGACAAATTGTCAGATGTTAAATACACCGTATTTCGTAGCAAAAGTCCTGTTTCTGTCGATTTAAGAGCTTTTGAAATGGCGTTTTCAACAGTTTTGTTATTATTCCGCAAAACCAAAATGGCACTTTGGGGTCCTTCTATTGTCATATCAATGGCTTTTTTATTCCAATTATCTCCCTTAAGACCTTTGTAATAAGCTAATCCCAAATCTTCATATTCGTATTTACAATTAGCAAATGCACTTGCCAACTCATCACTTTTATATAATTGCCTTAGTAATTGACATACACGATTATCAAAATCATTAGGAAACGCGTATATAAAATCATACTTTCCCATATGTTCATTCCTTTCTATGGCAAACAATAATTTAGCAGCTTAAAGGCCGATGTCGGAGACATCAAGCTCGCCGGACATTAGCTTGGGCAAAAGGGTATCTCGCAAAGTTTCAAGTTTAGTGATTTCCTCAATATTAGCAGAAATTTGCAGATATAAAGCCGTCACAAGTTCATCCAAAGGCTTTAATGCAGAAAGGTCGTCAGGCAAATATAACTGATATTCGGGCAATGCTTTTTTGCTTAAATGCAATACGGTTGTTCCATTAACATAGCCGAGACAATGTGCCTTGAACTTTTTATCTTGCAGAATAGCCGCAATGAGGAATTTAGATATATGATTGTTCTTTGGAACAACTTTAACTAAATCCATAGAAAAAACAATATCGCTATAACCTGATTTGCTCATTACAGGTTCGGCATTGCCAATTACTTCTGCATTTTGTGTTAGGTCAGTATGTGCAACGAGTGTATCAAACAGCTCTGCGTGCTGCGTATCTTTCAGTTTGTTTGACGGTATTATTTCCTTATAACCGTCAAGTTTGAAACCACCTTTGCGGTCGAAATTTTTTATAGTTGCCATAGCAATATTAGATTCTGTAAGTTCAGCACCTTTATATGAATAGCCACTTACAAAGTTTGCAATGGAAGATAAAGGCGTTTTCGACCAATTATCAGGCAAAGTGCCGCCAAATGGAGCATAATCAGACAGCCAAGCAGTACATATTGTTTTGATTTGCTCCGCTAAATTATTGTTTATCGCAGTGTTTTCCTTTATTTTATCATCAATACTTGATAAAATACTAACCAATCCATCTTGTATTTCTCTATCGATCAATGGGATGGGCATTTTTTCAAGCGTTTTTGCATTAATATTGCCCCTTGTGCTACCTGTATTAAATGAGTTTATCCAACATTTATAATCTTCTGATTGACAATAATATTTAACAAATTTAGGGTTAATTTTACTCTCATCTAGACTAAACTTAATCAAAAATCCAGCATAAACAAATTGTCCATCTGTTCCATCATAAAAATAATTTCGTCCCGTACTTGCTCCAGTTCTAGCAAAAACAATATCATTAGGTTTCAGAATATAATTTTTCGCCTTTTCATCGTCTACAGATTTTAAATCGGATAAATTCAATGTTCCATCATCATTTATATCTGTTATCCTTAAATATGTGAAAAGTTTATCAGAATATGGTACAGCGCTTGCCCCAATTCCATATGAACCTTTTCCATTTATTGAGACATCTGCTAATGTAGTAAATTTTTCAAACACGTTTATACTCCAATCTACCCAATATATTTTCGGTGAGCAATCTTGACATTGCTCTGTTTTACCATTGCATATTGCAAGGTAGTATCTATTTTTCTATGCCCTAAAAGCTGCTGCAGCTGTTCAATAGGCATTCCTTTATCTATTGCCATAGTTGCAAGTGTACGCCTAAACTTATGCGGGTGCACTTTTGGTAATCCTAATTGTTTTCCAAACTCTCTCAACCTTGTTTCAATTCCGCCTATTTTTAGTCTATTATGTGGTGATTTTAACGAAACAAACAAGGCTGGGTTATTGTCAGTCCTGCTGCTCAAGTAATTTTGTAAGTGAATTTTTGTTCTCGCATCAAAATAAACTATCCTTTCCTTACTACCTTTACCAAAAACTATACATTCTCTTTCATTGAAATCAATATCATTTCTATTAAGAAGCACCATTTCTCCAACACGCATACCTGTAGAAGCTAGCATATCAATAATTGCCAAATCTCTTAATTCAGTGCAGTTATCCCTCATTAGCTCCAACGCTTCATCTGAATATGTCTCTTTAATGTTAGTTATGGTTTTTACCTTATGTATCCTTCTTACAGGACTTTTCAATATATAATCTTCATCTTCAAGCCATGAGAAAAAGCTGGAAAGTATTCGTCTTATGTTATCTATTGTAACTTTACTTGAACCTTTTTTCTCTTGATAATAGGTTAAATAGTTGCGAATATCATCAGTAACAATATGCTTAATATCTTTATCAACTGTAGTAAGCATAGCGTTGATAGTTGCATTATAATATTTAAGCGACTTCTCCGAACAGCCCTCTATTCGCTTTGCAGATAGAAATAGCTCTACAAAATTCTGTTCCAAGTTACTCTTTTTGCTTTCGCTTTCTGTTACCTCATATTTTGCAAGATTACATTGCAATACTTCTTGCAATTTTTCGCATTGCGCATTATTCAAGAAAGATAACACTCCCTGAATAATATCATTAATTAGCTCTTGTTTCATAGCCATTCTCCTTTTCATTATTTAGAGAACAACTATGGAGTGGAAGTCCCCTGATTTTAACTTTCCCCACTCACGAAAGTTATAGGTTTGCATTATAACTTATTTACCAACGCTTATAACATATTGTGGATATTTATTTTTTCTATTCTATTGTTCCAAATTGGATTGAATCTCACTATAACTTATATTTTGATAATTATCGCTATTTGTAGAGTCTAACTCTTTTACGTTAAACAACTCTTTATGGTTCTCTTTAAATATTTTAAATTTCTGTGTTTTTCTGAAATCCTTATACAGCGGCCATTCTAATAAAGATGTAGCAATCAATGCATTATCAGTTTTTGTTTCTAGTATTCTAATAGCATCATCATAATTTTCTAACAAAATATATTTTGCTAAAATGAAGCTATCATTTAAAGCGGAAAAATCTGTCTTTTCTATTTCATTTTTAACAGAATCAATACCATATTTTGCTTTTTGCGAGATCCATCTATTTACTTTTGACATCATTTTTGTAATATTTTCAACGTCTAATTTTTCTAATTGCTCAAAAATAAATTCACTCACATCATATTGTTCTCGGCATAAAAAATCAAAACCGACATTAAATACTTCATCCAAATATTTATTTTTATCCGAATTTTTAAAAAACCTACCACATTCCAAAAATATTGATAAAATTATACACTCTATAGTGTTAAAAGCTTTCAACACATAATTCTCATCAACCAATAAATGTGAATCCAATTCTGGTTTTGAAATTTTTGTTTTAGAAATGCCGTTCAAATAGCTACTATTCACAATAGATTTATTATGAACAATTATATTTCTTCGACAATATAATTCAATGAAGTCATCATAAATTCCATATTTTTCAATACTTATACCATGATTTTGAAAAATTTTAAACCACTCTGTATAATCTTTACGCATTGTTTTGTCTATTAAGTTTGTAATAATATAAGATTCTAATTCGGAGGAATTATATTTTACTATTTCTGAATAAGAAATAGTCTTATCAGCTAAATATTTATCCGGATATCTTTCAAATAAGCAATGCAATAAATTAGAAATAGCATCCTCAAATTTTACCATTAACATTATTATGGTCTCTTCAAGAAATAATCTCTCCATATTGAGATACTTTTCAAATTCTATTGCTTCATTTATCGGATCAAAAGAATCGCTTACTCCCAACTTATCTATATTTTTTATCTTAAACTTTACTGATCTATTATCATCATTCTCACTATGTAAAATTTCAACAAATGAATTCATAAATTTGCTAAAGCTAGTGTAACTTTCTGATTCTTTTTTTAATTTATCTTCAACATTAAGAGCACGTATATATGTAATTATTGCAAAGCCTTTAGAATTGTCTTTCATGCCCTTCTTAGATTTTCTTTTAATTGATTTGAGTTCATTAGAAAATAAAAATTTCAATCTTTCAATTTCTTCAATAGTATATTTTAATAAACCTATTTCCATAATAATTCTCCTTATATTCTATCT
>UQFL01000032.1 GCA_900540305.1 uncultured Oscillospiraceae bacterium
GTGGGCTCGGAGATGTGTATAAGAGACAGTCGTATATGTATATGGTATAATTGTGAAAAATTGTGTGCATATATAGGTTATTATGTTTTTTTTACGCAGAATTTTGCTAAAAAGAGGTAATATGATTATTTACGATATATCGCCCGATATTACTAAGGCGAAGATTTACGGGGACGACCCGTCCCCCTCGCTCGTTAAAATCAAATCACCCGACAGGGGTGACGAATACACACTATCAATGCTCAAAATGTGTCTTCACACGGGAGCGCACATTGACGCCCCGCTTCATTTTCTTGAGGACGGCGAGAGTATTGACAAAATGAGCCCCGCAAAATTCGTGGGGCGCTGTACTGTTGCGAGCGCCGACGGCCCTATTACTGCGCAGTGGGTTGAGCGCAATATGCCGTGGGATTGCAGACGGTTGATAATAAAATGCGGTGAAAGCGGGTATCTTATGGATAATGCCGTAAGCGAGCTTTGCCGCTTTAATCTTGAGCTTGTGGGGATTGACGCCCTTTCCGTTGCCGATGAAAACAACGAGGGCGCAGTTCACAGAGAGCTTCTTAATAACGGAGTTGCGATACTTGAAGGGCTTGACCTTTCGGGTGTTGCAGACGGCGAATATTTTTTGTTTGCCGCTCCTATAAAGATTGGGGGCGCCGAAGCGGCGCCGTGCAGGGCTTTGCTCATAAAGGGCATTATAGCCACAGAGGCACAGGAATGATATTATGAAATCTTTTTTAAAAAAATGGTTTGCGCCTACAAAGTTTAAAAGGCTTTTTGATATAGTTGCATCTTTTTTTGCGCTGATAATACTTTCTCCGCTTTTTCTTGTAATTTGTATCATTAATTTCTTTACACCGGACACAAGTATTTTTTTTAGCCACGAAAGAAGGGGCAGAAGCGGAAAACCGTTTAAAATTTATAAATTCCAGACAATGAAAAACAACACGCCGAACTGCGCTACGGGCGAACTCGAGAACCCTGAGCAGTATATAACCAAATTCGGAAAGATTTTAAGAAAAACAAGCCTTGACGAACTCCCCCAGCTTTGGAACATATTAAAGGGAGATATGAGTTTTGTAGGCCCGAGACCGCTTATTTCAAGCGAAATAAGAGCGCACAGAATGAGAATAGAATACGGCGTTTACCGTTTCAGACCGGGTCTTACGGGGCTTGCCCAGATTAAGGGAAGAGACAGTATTTCGCTTATGAAAAAAATGAAATATGACAAGTTTTACTGCGATAACTGGAGTATAAAAATGGATATATGCATTATGCTTCAATCCGTAGGCGTATGTATAAGGCAGGACGGTTTCCACGAGGGAATTTATCACAGACGATAAGTTTTGCGCTTGCTAAATCACGCTTAAAACACAAATCACTCTGCCGGATTTATTTCGGCAGATTTTTAAATAGATAATATAATCCGGAGAGACATTTTATGGAGAGAAATTTTATTGACGGCTATCTTGAATGGCAGTCAGACCCCGAAATAACAGGCGTAAACAAGCTTCCTCAGCACGCAACGCTTATGCCCTATGAGAATTTTGCCGAGGCTAAAAAATGCGTCAGATACGATTCATCATGCTGCAAGCTTTTAAACGGCAAATGGAAGTTTAAACTTTACAAGAATTACGCATACAGACCGAGCGATTTTGCCCAGCCGCATTATGACGCTCACAACTGGGACAGCATTCAGGTGCCCGGCTCTTGGACAATGCAGGGATATGACAGAAATCAGTACTGCAATGTCCGCTACCCGTGGGAGGGAAGCGAGGACATCTGCCCCCCTAACGCCCCCACAAAAAACAATCCCGTTGGCTGTTATCTTAAAAAAGTACATATAAATAAATCGCTCCTTGAAAAGAGAGTTGTGCTCTGCTTTGAGGGCGTTGAATCCGCTTTTTACCTCTATGTAAACGGCGAAAAAGTAGGTTACAGCGAATCAAGCTTTAACCGCAGTGAATTTGATATTTCAAGATACCTCAGAGAAGGCTCAAATGTTATCGGCGTTGAGGTTTACCGCTGGTGCACGGGAAGCTGGCTTGAATGCCAGGATATGTGGCGCATGGCAGGTATTTTCAGAGATGTTTATATCTACACAACAGAGCGTGAATACATAAGAGATTTTATTATCAGCGCACTGCCGAGCGAAACGCACAGCGACGGATATTTTGATTTGACCGTTAAAACAAACGGCGCATACGAGGGTCTTTCACTTGACCTCAGCATACTTGACAAGGACGGCATAACAGTTGCGATAGACAGCAGATATGTTCAGGAAGACAGCGTTACAACAATGAAGGCAATCGTTACGGGCGCAGAACTCTGGAGCGCTGAAAACCCCTATCTTTACACGCTTGTTTTAACTCTTAAAAACAACGGTATTCCGATTGAATACTTAAGCACTAAATTCGGTTTCAGAAAAGTTGAAATCAGAGACGGCATTATCCGCATAAACGGCAAAAGAGTTGTTTTCAAGGGTACAAACCGCCACGAATTTGACTGCGATAAGGGCAGAGTTATGACAGAAGAGGTTATGCTCAGCGATATTCTCACGATGAAGAGAAACAACATCAACGCTGTGCGCACCTCTCATTATCCCAACTGCCCCCGCTGGCTTGAACTGTGCGACGAGTACGGTCTTTATGTTATTGATGAAAATAATATGGAAACGCACGGCACGGGATGGTCAAAGATTATAGGCTGTCCTCAGCTTCCCGACTCACGCCCCGAATGGGAAAAAGCGTGTATGGACAGAATTAAGGCGCTTTACCACAGGGACAAAAACCACTCCTGCGTAGTTTGCTGGAGCCTTGGCAACGAAAGTCTGGGCGGTGAAACTCCCAAAAAGATGTATAAATGGATTAAGGAGACCGACCCGAGCAGATTTGTTCACTTTGAGTGCGACCGTGACCCGAGCGAGCAGGAACTTTCAGATGTGCAGTCAAAAATGTACGCAAAACCGTGGGACTGCGAGGAATACGCAGTAACACAGAGAGACGGCAGACCGTATATCCTTTGCGAATACACTCACGCAATGGGTAACTCCTGCGGTTCAACCGATGAATACACAAAACTTTGGGACAAATATCCCTGCCTTCAGGGCGGATTTGTATGGGACTGGGTTGACCAGGCAATACGCACAACCGATGAAAACGGCGTTGAATATCTCGCTTACGGCGGCGATTTCGGCGAAAATCCGCATGACGGCCATTTCTGCGGAAACGGACTTCTTTTTGCAGACAGAAAGCCCACTCCCAAGCTTTACGAAATCAAAAAGCTTTATCAGAATGTTGATTTCAAAGCGATTGACGCTGAAAAGGGCGTTATTGAAATAAAGAACAAGTTTATGTTCACAAACCTCAACGAGTTTGAGCTTTACTGGTGCCAGTGCTCAGACAAGGGCGTGCTCAGAGACGGCGTTACCGAAGTTGACATAAAGCCTGACGAAAAGGGCGTTGTTGACCTTGAACTCAACAGAATAACAAGCACCGAATGGTATCTTAATCTTGAACTCAGAACAAAGAGCGACACCGAGTGGTGCGAGGCAGGACATATTGTTGCCGAAGAGCAGTTTGTTGTAAACGAGTTTGAAAACACATATGACGAGCTTGAATCAGACGAAGAGCTTGTTGTTGCAGACACATACGGCTCGCTGAGAATTATCGGCGAAGACATCAACATTCGCTTTGAAAGAAGAGAGAGAAACCAGCTTTATTCAATAAAGGTTGGCGGAGAAGAACTGCTTGCCGCTCCTGTTCGTCTGAATTTCTGGAGAGCGCTCACCGATAACGACAGAGGAAGCAGAACAGGCTCCCGTCTCGGCTGTTGGAGAGACGCAGGCACAACACCTGGTATTTACAACAACACTAAATTCTCAATAGAGGGTTATAAAATCCTTGAAAACGGCAAAAAGGTTGTTGTTACCTGCAGCGCAACAGTATGCACACAGCCAGAATCAAAGGCAGTTATAATTTACACAATCACTTCAAAGGGCATAGAGGTTGATATGCAGTTCCGCCCCGACGAAGCGCTGCCCGAAGTTCCCGAAATTTCAATGCTGTTTGAACTTCCAGGAGATTTCACAACTGTTACATATCTCGGCGAGGGTCCGTTTGAAAACTATATTGACAGAAATAACGGCACTAAAATCGGTCTTTACACCACAACAGTTGACGAAATGTATACCGATTATCTCAAACCGCAGGAATGCGGCAACAGAACGGGCGTAAGATATGCAACGCTTGTTGGAAGCAAAAAGACATTTACACTTATTGCAGAACCCGTTATGGAATTTAACGCAAGCCGCTATCTGCCGCTTGAACTTGAAAACGCATGGCACAAAAAGGAACTTCCCGAGAGCAACAAAACAGTTGTAAGAGCCATTGCAAGACAGCAGGGTGTAGGCGGATATGACAGCTGGGGCGCAAAATGCAACGAGAAATATATGAACAAAACAGGCAAAATCTACCGTCTTAAATTCCAAATCAGATTTTGATTTCAGGTGATTACTGTTTGTTCTCAATATTACAATTCCGTAATATAAATATAAAGAATTATTAAAAAACTTGACATTTATTTTTAAAGGGAATATATTATATTCACGCTATAATGCTTTATTTAGTATATTTGAAGAGGTAAATATAAATGAAATCTTTAAAAGAAACCGCAATGTCAATCGCGGTTAAGCAGGCAGTAAAATATGCGCGCAAGGATTTTGACAACAATGCCGCAAAAATTCTTTCACTGCTTGAAAAGGCGGATGTTAAAAAGGTAAACCGCTCCACATATGCAGGTCTTCATAAGGTACTTGACGACCCCAACAACAACTGGATGCAGTTTGCAAAGAAGCTCGTTTGCGAAACAAACGAAGATGTGCTTATGAAAATGATTCCGCCTATGATGAATGTTGCTATCAACAGCTATTCAATCAGAATGGAAAACATTGAAAAGTACGGCTGCAATGTTCCGTGGGCAATTCTTATGGACCCCACCGCAGCGTGCAATCTTCAGTGCACAGGCTGCTGGGCTGCTGAATACGGCCATTCAAGCCAGCTTTCTTATGACGACCTTGCAAGAATTATCAGCCAAGGCAAGGAACTCGGCACATTTATGTATCTTTACACAGGCGGCGAGCCGACAATCAGACGCAACGATATTATGCGCCTTTGCCGTGAAAACCCCGACTGCGTATTTATGAGCTTTACAAACGGAACTCTTATTGACGACAGCTTTGCTGACGAAATCGGCGAAGTAGGCAACTTCTTCCCCGCATTCTCAATTGAGGGATATGAAGAGGAAAACGACTTCCGCAGAGGCGAAGGCACATTCAAGAAGTGCACAGCAGCTATGAAGCGCCTTAAAGACAGAGGTATTCCGTTCGGCGCATCACTTTGCTACACAAGCAAGAACACAGACCTTCTTGCTTCTGACGAATATATTGACTGGCTTATTGACCAGGGCGTAAGATTTGCTTGGTTCTTCACATATATGCCCACAGGCAACGGCGCTGTTCCGGAGCTTATGGCTTCACCCGAACAGAGAGCGCTTATGTATAAGAAGATGCACGAATGGCGTCATACAAAGGCAATCTTTGCTCTTGATTTCTGGAATGACGGCGAGTATGTTCAGGGTTGTATCGCAGGGGGAAGACATTACTTCCATATCAACTCAAACGGTGACTGCGAGCCTTGCGCATTCGTTCACTATTCAAATGTGAACATCAAGGAATGCTCAGTGCTTGACGCTCTGAGAAGCCCTCTCTTTATGGCTTACAAGAAGAATCAGCCTTTCAACAACAATATGCTTCGTCCCTGCCCCGTTCTTGACAACCCGGGCGCAATCAGTAAAATGGTTGCTGAAACAGGCGCATATTCAACCGAAATGCTTCATCCCGAATCAGCAAATGAGCTTTTCGATAAAACAATCAACGCCGCTAAAGCTTGGAAAGTTAAAGCTGACGAGCTTTTCGACCGTGACGAATATATCAAAAAGCATGTAAAAGACGAAAATATGTATAACTTTGAAAAACCTGATGAGGAAAGAGATTTTTCAGAGTTTGAAAAGACTGAACAGCCAAATGCATAATTTCGTTATATCAGCAAAAATTAAACAAAAATAAAACAAGGGCGTATCTTATGGTACGCCCATATGTTCATTTATGAAATAATATTAAGGAGTAAGTTTTTTTATGGACAGCGACACTGCCCCGCTGATTATAGTAATAGTTATACTAATCGCCCTTAGTGCGTTCTTTTCATCGTGCGAAACGGCGTATTCATCGCTCAACAAGGTAAAGCTAAAAGCCATGGAGGCGAGCGGAGTAAAGGGAAAGAGAATTGAAAAGGCTTTAAGACTTGCGGAAAATTACGACACCCTGCTTTCAACAATTCTTGTGGGCAACAACCTTGTAAACATTGCGTCATCATCAATAGCAACGCTTGTTTTTACGGGTATACTCGGCAACAACAAGGGCACAACAGTTTCAACCATTGTTATGACGGTGCTTGTTCTCATTTTCGGCGAGGTTTCGCCAAAGCAGATTGCAAAAGAAAAGGCGGAGAGTTACGCCATTCTTGTTGCGCCCATTTTAAAATTTTTCGTAATCATATTTACGCCTATAAACATTTTGTTTAAAGGGTGGAAAAAACTGCTCAACAAGATATTCCGTCTCGGCACTGTCAGCACCGTTACTGAAGAAGAGCTCAAAACATATGTTGACGAAGCGCACACGGGCGGCGAGATTGACGAAAACGAATCAAGGCTTATAAGAAGCTCCATTGAATTTGACGATATTGCCGTTTCGGATATACTCACGCCGAGAGTTGATGTTGAAGCAGTCAGCAAAAACGCTCCGTTTGACGAGATTGAAAAAGTATTTAAGGACAGCGGTTACAGCCGACTGCCCGTATATATCGGCGATATTGACCATATTGTGGGCGTTATTCACCACAGAGATTTTGAAGCGGCAAGAGAAAAGGGGCTCAAATCCCTGCGCACGGTGCTCAAATCCTTACCGTCCGTTTCTCCCGACACGAAAATCTCAAAACTTATGCGTATTCTTCAGAAAAACAAAACCCACCTTGCCGTTGTTGTTGACGAATTCGGCGGCACTGAGGGCATAGTTTCACTTGAAGATATTCTTGAAGAACTTGTAGGCGAAATATGGGACGAGCATGACGAAGTTGTTGTGGACATAGACAAGACGGGCGAAAACGAATATATTGTAGACGGCGCCTGCTCCATAGAAAGCTTTTTTGAATTTTTCGATATTTCAGATAATGACGACGAATTTGCAACAGTCAACGGCTGGATAATGACAAGACTTCAGAAAATACCCGAAAAGGGCGACTGCTTTGAATATGACGGACTTGAAATTTCCGTTGTTTCTACTGACGGCAAAAGAGCCGACAAGATTAAAGTTGTAACTCTGCAAAAAGAGGAGGACAGCGAAGATGCTGTTTAACAAAAAAAGCGGCGGATATGAATATATCATAGTAGGGCTTGGTAATCCCGGCGCTAAATATGAGATGACGCGCCACAACGCAGGCTTCCTTGCCGCCGATTTGCTCGCTATAAAAAACGATACTGATATTAAAAAGCTTAAATTTCACGCCCTTATCGGCGATGTTGTTTTGGGCGGCAAAAAGTGCCTGCTTATGAAACCGCAGACCTTTATGAACAATTCGGGCGAGGCAGTTGGCGAAGCGGCAAAGTTTTATAAGATACCGCCCGAGAATATAATTGTTATATCAGACGATATTTCGCTTGATGTGGGCAAAATAAGAATAAGGCGCAAAGGCTCGGCAGGCGGTCACAACGGTCTTAAAAGCATAAACGCACACCTCGGCAGCGAAAACTACCCGAGAATCAAAGTGGGCGTGGGCAAAAAGCCCAATGCTTATATGGACCTTGCAGACTGGGTGCTCGGCAGATTTCCTAAAGAGCTTGAAAGCGAGCTGAAAACTGCGCTTGAAAATGCCTGCGCTGCCGCAGAACTTATAGTTTGCGGAGATACCGACAGGGCAATGAATCTTTACAACTAAAAACATACAAACACAGCTTATATATAAAGGAAAGAGATATATGTCTTGCTTTTCAAAAATATTTGAAAAGAGCAGTGAATTTATCAGCCTCGCCGAGAGTATAAACCCCATGGGTACTCCCGTCGGGGCAACAGGTGTTTCAGATGCCGCAAAGGCGCACTTCATTCACTCTCTTATACAGGAAAAGGGCGAAAAGGCGCTCATAATAATGCCCGACGAGGCTTCCGCCGTAAGAATGAGCGAAAACCTGGGCGCAATTCAGGCGGGTGTACTTTTTTACCCGTCCCGTGAATTTACATTCCAGCAGGTTGCGGGCGTTTCAAGAGATTTTGAGCATATCAGGCTCGGTGTTCTCTCAAAAATTTTAAACGAGGAATATACGGCTGTTGTATGCTCCGAAAATGCGGCAAGCCAGATGACTATGCCGCCGCAGGAACTGAAAAAAAGAACAATAAAAATAAAAAAGAACGAAAGCGTAAACCTTGAAGAACTTATTGAGGGTCTTATCAAAGCAGGCTACACAAGATATGAGCAGGTAGACGGAACATCGCAGTTTGCCGTAAGGGGCGGAATTGCAGATATTTTCCCGCCAGGTTTTTCCGAGCCTGTAAGACTTGAATTTTGGGGCGACACGGTGGACACAATTTCCACCTTTGACATTTCAACGCAAAGGCGCACAGGCTCTCTCGGAGAAATAGAGATTATCCCCTCATCCGAGGTGCTTTTTGATTCGGACAGTGCGCTTATTAAAAAGATAGACGCCCTTTCAAAATCACTCAAAGGCAAGGCGATAAAGGCAAGAGAACAGCTGAGCGCCGACATAGAAATGCTTGAAAGCGGTGTTTCCCTGCCCTGCTGTGACAAATACATACCGCTTGCTTACAACTCAAACGGTATTTTCGACTATTTAAGCGGACTCCTTTTTGTCTGCGAAAGCGCAAGGGTAAAGGAAAAAGCCAACAATTCGGTAAAACTTTTCAACGAGCAGATAAAATGGTATCTTGAGGACGGCACGCTCTGCAAAGGGCTTGACAGATACCGCCTGACCTTTGACGAACTTAAAGAAATTTATGAAAACCACGGCGCAGTTTATCTTGATTCCCTGCCGAGGGGCTCTTTTGACACACCAGTTTCACACCTTGCGTCATTCACCGTTCAGAGTTTTAATGCGTGGAACGGCACGGTGGCGCAGTTAAAAGAGGACATTGAGCCGTTCATAAAAAACAGCGCAACAGTATGCGTTATGGCAGGCACTTCAAGAAGTGCAAAGGCGCTTTGCAACGATTTGTGCGAGGACGGAGTAAACGCCGTTTTCTGTGACGGCTATCCCTTGGAATTTCAAAAGGGCGCAGTTACCGTAACAATAGGAACGGTAAACGCAGGCTTTGCAATCAGGGATATGAATTTTGCCCTGATAACCCACACAAAATCACACCTGCAAAAGGGCAAAAAGAAGAAAATCAGCGCCAAAAATGCAATACACTCGCTTGACGAACTCACCGTGGGCGACTACATTGTTCACAATGTTCACGGTATCGGTATTTTTGAGGGCATACACGCCCTTGAACTCAACAAGGTTAAAAAGGATTATATTAAAATCTCCTACGCAAAGGGCGACACACTTTATGTGCCCGTAACACAGCTTGACCTTGTTTCAAAATATATAGGACCCGGCGAAAACAGCAATGTTAAAATCAACAGGCTCGGCGGAAGCGAATGGAAAAAGGCAAAGGCAAAAGTGCGTGCATCCGTTAAGGATATGGCGAAAGAACTTATTGCGCTTTACGCAAAGCGAATGAGCACAAAGGGCTACGCATTTTCTGAGGATACGGATTTACAGCGTGACTTTGAACTTCGTTTTCCGTATGACGAAACGGACGACCAGCTGAGATGCACCGAGGAGATAAAGCGTGATATGGAACGAGCCGTGCCTATGGAAAGACTGCTTTGCGGCGATGTAGGGTTCGGCAAAACGGAAGTTGCGCTCAGAGCGGCGTTCAAATGTATTTCAGAGGGCAAGCAGTGCGCCCTGCTTGTTCCCACAACCGTACTTGCAATGCAGCATTTCAACACGGCAAGGGCGAGAATGGAGGCTTTCCCCGTAAACACCGAAATGCTTTCACGCTTTGTTTCGCCAACGAAACAGAAAGAAATAATAAAAGGACTTGCCGACGGCAGAGTTGATTTTCTTATAGGAACTCACAAAATTATAGGCAAGGATATTAAATTTAAGGACCTCGGACTGCTCATAATAGACGAGGAACAGCGTTTCGGCGTTGCGCAGAAAGAAAAGCTGAAAGAAAAATTCCCGAGAGTTGATGTTCTCACACTTTCAGCAACGCCCATTCCGAGAACGCTCAATATGGCGCTTAGCGGAATCAGGGATATGAGCGTTATTGAGGAAGCACCGTCAGACCGCCGACCTGTTCAGACATATGTGCTTGAATACGATTTCGGTCTGCTTGCCGAAGCTATGGAAAGAGAGCTTGCAAGGGGCGGACAGTGCTATTATCTTCACAACAACATAGACACGATTGAGCACACCGCCGTTAAAATCAAAAAGGCGCTCCCAGACGCAAATGTTGGAATCGCCCACGGCAGAATGACGCAGGAACAGCTTTCTGATGTATGGGCAGATGTTGTAAACGGAGAAATCGATATACTTGTTTGCACAACAATTATTGAAACGGGCGTTGATGTTTCTAATGTAAACACGCTCATTATTGAAAACGCCGACAGGCTCGGACTTGCTCAGCTTCATCAGATAAGAGGACGAGTGGGCAGAAGCGCGCGCAGGGCGTACGCATATTTCACATTCGCAAGGGGCAAGGAACTGACTGACATTGCGCAGAAACGCCTTGAAGCGATAAGGGAATACACGGAATTCGGCTCAGGCTTTAAAATTGCGATGCGTGACCTTGAAATAAGGGGCGCAGGCTCAATACTCGGCAGCCGCCAGCACGGGCATATGGAAGCAGTCGGTTATGAAATGTATCTTAAACTGCTCGGCGAAGCCGTTGCTGAGGAAAAAGGCGATATCAAAGAGGGCGAGGAAGCTCCCGAATGCCTTATCGACCTGCCGATTGAAGCGCATATTCCCGAAAGCTATATTGAATCAACGCCTCAGAGACTTTCGATGTACAAACGCATTGCGGCAATCAGGACGGATGCAGACGCTGCCGATGTTTACGACGAACTTAAAGACCGATTCGGTATGCCGCCTGCTTCAATAAACGGACTTATTGAAATTTCACTTTTGAGAAATTCAGCGGCAATGCTCGGAATTTACGAGATTTCACAGCGAAACGGCTCTGTTCTTCTCTATATGCACGAGCCTGATGTGCGCTATGCAGTTGAACTCAACAAGGAAATGAAGGGCAGAGTTACGCTCTCCGCTTCAAAGAAAGCGTATATTGCAGTAAGACTCGGAGATGATTCTGCGCTTGACACGCTTCACAGCTGTCTTGAAATTATGAAAAATTTCAATGAAAAATCGGAGCAGAAATAATAATTGAAATTAAAACATTTTTAATGCAAAACTCTTTTTTGAAAATATGAGTATAAATAAAAACACCTCGGGGCATAATGCTTTTGAGGTGTTTTTTATGTCATCAGAATCAACATCAAAAAATTCAGGTAAAAATTTAAAAGCGCTTTTTTCCGTTGTATGTATCTGCGTTATTGCGCTCGGAATTATCGTTTATGCCACAACACGACCCGCTGAGGACGAGGTGAACGAGCCTACCACAATGGTTGACACAACAGCGGTGCAGAATGCCGTTACCGTTAAGGAAACAACAACTGCGGCGCCGACCACCGAGGCTACAACTGCCGAAACAACAAAGGCGGAAGAAACCTCTATGCCCCTTTCGGACACAAACACGCCTTATAAGGGCACTTATGAATATCCGATTTCAGAGGCTGTTTTGCAGGGATACTCTGAGGAACTTGTGAAAAACGAAACGATGGGCGATTACAGAAGCCATATGGCGGTTGACTTTAAAGCCGAAGCAGGAACAGAGGTCTGCGCAATCAACGACGGACTTATTCTTGATGTTTACAACGACAGTATGCTGGGAATGGTTGTTGAAGTTGACCACGGCGGAAAGCTTGTTGCAAAATACTGCGGACTTGACAGCGTAAGCGTTTCAAAAGGCTCAAGAATAACATCGGGCCAGCTTGTGGGTACGCTCGGCAGTGTGCCGTTTGAAAGCACGCTTGAAAGCCACCTTCATTTTGAAACGGTGCTTGACGGAAAATATGTAAATCCCCTTTCTGTTATGGGAAAAACTGAATAACGGCGCGCGGTTTTACCGCAATTTCCAAAATGCCCCCCTCGGCGGTTGAAAACTCTTTTGCCGAGAGGGGTTATTTTTTTTGTATTTATTGTAAACATTTGGGTGCGGGCGGTTATTTACGGCAAATTATAGTTGCCTATTTTTTTTAGATATGGTATGATTACTAATATATAACTACTTTTATCAAGGAGAACAAATTGAAATGAAGAACACTGAAAAATCACTTGACGCACTCGTTGCGCTTTGTAAAGGCAGGGGCTTCGTTTACCCCGGCTCTGAAATATACGGCGGACTTGCAAACACTTGGGATTACGGCCCGCTCGGCGTTGAGCTTAAAAACAACATTAAGGACGCTTGGAGAAAGAAATTTGTTCAGGAGAACAAATACAATGTAGGCCTTGACAGCGCAATTCTTATGAATCCTCAGACATGGGTTGCATCAGGCCACCTCGGCGGTTTCTCAGACCCGCTTATGGACTGCTGTGAGTGTAAAACACGCCACAGAGCAGACGACATTATCGAAAACTTTGACGGCACAAATGTTGCAGGCTGGAGCAACGAGGAAATGAGCGCTTATATCAAAGAGCACAATATTCCCTGCCCCAACTGCGGTGCAAACAACTTTACAGACATCCGTCAGTTCAACCTTATGTTTAAAACATTCCAGGGTGTTACAGAGGACAGCAAGGATGAAATTTATCTCCGTCCCGAAACAGCTCAGGGTATTTTCGTAAACTTTGCAAACATTCAGCGCACAACAAGAAAGAAAGTTCCTTTCGGTGTTGCGCAGGTTGGTAAATCATTCAGAAACGAAATCACACCCGGTAAGTTCATTTTCCGTGTAAGAGAATTTGAGCAGATGGAGCTTGAGTTCTTCTGCAAGCCCGGAACAGACCTTGAATGGTTTGATTACTGGAGATCTTTCTGCCGTGACTGGCTCTATTCTCTCAACATCAGCAAAGAAAACCTCAGACTCAGAGACCACTCTCCCGAAGAGCTTTGCTTCTACTCAAAGGCAACAACTGACTTTGAATATCTCTTCCCGTTCGGCTGGGGCGAGCTTTGGGGCGTTGCAGACAGAACTGACTACGACCTCACTCAGCACATCAAAACAAGCGGCAAAAACCTTGAATATTTCGACCAGGAAGCAAACGAAAAGTATGTTCCCTATGTTATTGAGCCGTCACTCGGCGTTGAAAGACTTTTCCTTGCCGTTCTCACAGAGGCTTATGACGAGGAAGTTATTGACGAGGCTAAAAACGACAAGAGAGTTGTACTTCGTTTCCATCCCGTACTTGCTCCGTTCAAGGCAGCTGTGCTTCCCCTTTCCAAAAAGCTCAGCGAAAAAGCAGGAGAAGTATTTGAAAATCTTTCTAAAAAATTCAGCGTTGATTTTGACGACGCAGGCTCTATCGGCAAGCGTTACCGCCGCCAGGACGAAATCGGAACTCCGTTTTGCATCACATACGATTTCGATACTGAAGAGGACGGCTGCGTAACAGTAAGAGACAGAGATACAATGGAGCAGGTAAGAATTCCGATTACCGAACTTGAAAGCTTCATTGCAGAAAAAATCGAATTCTAACATCTTCCTTAAATCATAAAGGAGAATAATTATGAACCTTGACCGCAGTCTTATAAAACAGCAGGCGAGAACAATTATTAAAAACAAGGTTATGAAACTGTTTCTAACATTTTTCATAGTAACCTTGTGCGCTTCGGCAGTAAACATAACCTTTTCCGTTGTAAACAATGTTTACAGCACACGCTATACTAATTATTACAGCGATTTGTTCGATAATTACGATGATTATTATGACGATGATTATTACTATGGCGGCGGAAACAGTGATTTCGGTTATTTTGACGATTTCGGAACGGAAAACGGCGACAGCTATGATTACGGCAACGATTTTTACAGCTTCGGCGCAGAAATTCCTATGATTAAAGCGCAAAATCCGTTCACAGCCTTAGCTGTTGCTAATGTTTTTTCTTTGGTTTCTATTGCAGCAACCGTTTTACTCCTACCGCTCACAATTGCTCTTTCATATTTCTTTGTTGAATTTATAAAAGGCAAAGAATACGAGCTTGGTGCAGGAATAACATCTGTGTTCACAAACGCCTTTAAAGTTGATTACGGCAAAAAAATTGCTCTCGGCCTTTTAAAAGGCGTATTAATGTATGTGCTTACCATTTTATTTGTAATTCCCGGACTGATTTTTAATTACAGCTCTTATTTTGCATATGAGCTTATGTGCGAATATCCCAACTTATCTCCATGGGAAGCTATCAAGCTCAGCAAAAAAATGATAAAGGGCAACCGCTCAGAGCTTTTTGTTCTTGATTTAAGCTTTATTCCGTGGATGTTCCTTTGCATATTTATCTTCCCGATTATATATGTAGTGCCCTACTATTGGACTACAAAAGCGCTCTATTACGAAAACTTCAAACTCCGCGCTCTTGCAATGGGCAGAATTACAGAGGATGATTTCCTTTCTGAACAAGAGATATATATGAAATATATGTCTCAGGTTCAGCAGGGCGCAGGCTATTCACAGAATAACGGCACATCATATAATCAGGGTCAAACCTCACAGCAGGGAAACACCTATACTGCAAATCAAACTCAGCAGGGCAATCCGTTTACTAACGGCTATACAAATCCGAACGGCGCAGGAGCAAATCCGTACACAACGGGTTACGCAAACAATTACAATGCTCAGAATAACGCAAGCGGATTTAATAATAATCAGCAGGCAGGAAACCCGAACGCAAATATGTATAATATGTTCGGCGCTCCCGTATATTATCAGCCGCCTGCAAACAACACGATTATACCGCCGCAGCAGTTTACGAATGACGGCAGCGTGCCGAAGAGGGATATTTACTCTAATATGACAAGCAGCACCGTTTCGCAGGACGACGCAGCAGGAGAAACTGCTCAGCCGAAACCCGATTTCACCGTAACAGAGCCTCAGGAGCCTGAATTCACTCAGCCCGTTGAGCCTACGGAGGAATTTGTTGAGCCGACTGAGCCGACTGCACCTGAAGATTTTACACAGCAGGCAGACGAGCCAATCGTGACGGAGCAGACAAACGAGCAGACAACACCTGCTGAGGAAACCGTTTTCACACAGCAGACGGACAATTCGACTGTGGCAGAACAAACCGATAATCAGCCTAAAGCTGACGAATAAAACAGAATAACTTAAATACATAAACGCCGCCTTTGAGCAATACGCTTTAAGGGCGGCGTTCTTTTTATGCAAAAATTAAATAGTATATTGACAAAAGAATATTTAAGTGCTACGATACAATTAACAATTAGGTTAAATGTTAAGGGAGGTTTAATTTTGGCATTACAACAAACACTAAAAGCGCTTGCAGACCCTGTTAGGCGTGAAATATTAAACCTTCTGAAAGGCGGCAGAATGTCCGCAGGTGAAATAACGAGCCATTTTCCCGTAACTGCGGCTTCAATATCAAGGCACCTTTCAGTGCTTAAAGACGCCGATTTAATAAGGGACACGCGCGAGGGAAAATTCATTTTTTACGAAATCAACACATCCGTACTTGAAGAAACTATGCTTTGGATAGCAGATTTGAAAGGAGACGGTGGAAATGATTAAAAACAATAAAGGAAAAGCAATAATATCATCGCTTATAATTTTATTGCCCATTCTTATCGGGCTCATTTTGTGGAATGATTTGCCGAACACTATGGCAACTCACTGGGGCGCAGACGCAAATGCAGACGGATTTTCATCAAAGGCTGTTGCTGTTTTTGCACTTCCCGTAATTCTCTTGGTGCTTCAATGGGTGTGCCTGCTTCTGACCTCTCTTGATAAAAAACAGAAAAACCAAAACAAAAAAGCTCTTTCAATGGTATTCTGGATAATTCCCGTATTATCACTTTTTTCTAGCTCAATGATATATTCCGCCGCACTCGGAAAAGAGTTTAAATTCGAAATATTTATGCCTGCCCTATTCGGACTGATGTTTATCGTTATGGGAAATTATCTTCCGAAAATCAGGCAAAACAGAACGCTTGGCATTAAGCTTTCGTGGACAATTAACAACGAGGAAAACTGGAACAAAACTCATAGATTAGGCGGAAAAGTATGGGTAATCTGTGGTCTTATTCTTCTGTTTTCAATTTTCCTGCCGGTTAAATTTATGATTCCTGTAATGTGCCTTGTGATTATAGCGGCAGTTGTTATTCCCACAGTTTACTCTTACACTATTTACAGACGGCATAAAAAAGAGGGTATTGATTATTTTTCTGCTCCGAAAAGCAAATTGGAAAAAACAATATCCATAATCACCGCAATATTCGTTCCCGTTCTTATAATAGGAATAACTATAGGGATGTTTACGGGAAATATTAATATAAATTTCAAAGAAGATTCTTTTGTTATTGAGGCGTCATACTGGAGCGACCCTGAAATAGAATACAGCTCCATTTACTCCGTAACATACAGAGAAGATGTTGATGCGGGTATGCGCACAAACGGTTTTGGCTCTGCAAGACTTTCAATGGGCACATTCAGCAATGAGGAATTCGGAACTTATACACGCTATTCCTACACCACCTGCCCTGCAAGCGTTGTACTTGATGTAGACGGCAATATTCTTGTTATTAGCGGCAAGGATAAAGAGGAAACAAAAGAGATTTATGACACCTTGATTCTTAAAACAGAAAACAGATAAAAACAAAAGAAAAAGCCGAGGATTGCTCCTCGGCTTTAATTATTATAATTGTTATTTCTGCCAATCGTATTTGATAAAGCGAACTTTTACGGTATCTGACATTTCGTTTCCGTAAGCGTCTTCAACAGTTACGGTAATCCATGTTGAACCTGCGGTAATTGATGTTGATTTAACCTGAGCCTTGTCGCCGTCAGCAGTAAGTTCTGCTTCGGGAGATTCAACAGACCAGTCTGCATAAGACCAGCTTACGCTCTGAACATCAACGCCCTCATTAACCTCTACGCTTAAATCAACCGTCTGATTCTTATAAAGCGCATACCACGGAATTTGAACATACATAACATCGCCTTCTCTTACAGCTGTGTCTGATATTATTGAAACACTGCTGATTGCCTGAGAAAGAACCATTGCTGAATATGCCTCTGTAAGAGCCGCTGCAGCTTTGTCAACTTCACTCTGAGCAGCAAGGTCATTAGCGTTTACCTCTTCTGCTGCGCTGAGAGCACTCTGAAGTGCCTGCCAAACCTCTGCTGAATAATCAGCCTCGTTGAGCTCTGCACCTTTAACTTTATCAATTATTGAAACAAGCGCTGTTTTGTCAGCTCTAACCTTAACATTGCATTCTGCTGTAAATCCGCCGTCTTTTGTTGTTACGGTGATTACTGCATCGCCTGTTGAAACTGCTGTAACAACGCCGTTTTCAACTGTTGCAACCGCTTCGTCTGATGAGCTCCATTCAACATCCTGAATAGTTGCGTCTGAGGGATTGATTACAGCTTTAACTGTCTGTGAGCTGCCCTCGATAATGGTTATATCAGAAACATCAACAGCAACGCTGTCTACTTTCTGCTTAACGAATGTTACTTCGCAGGAAGCTGTGAATCCGCCGTCCTCAGTTGTTGCGGTGATAACTGCTGTTGCAGGATAGCTTACTGCCATGCAGGTAACAACGCCGTTAGAATCAACCTTCATTTTTGAAGTGTTGCTTGATGACCAGCTAACATTTTTATTTGTTGCTCTGTCATTTGTGATTACAGCTTCAAGCTGAGTTGTTGAGCCGAGAGGAGTAAACTGATTACCCTCAACAGTGATTTTATCACCCTGTGCAATTGTTACACCCTCAACAGGTTCAGTAACGCTTACTGTGCATTCCTTTACAACGCTTGTGCCTGCGCCTTCGCCGCTGTAAAGTGTGCTTCTCGGAGTTTCGGTGCGGCAGTAAAGAGTTGTTTCTCCGCCGCCTACAGCCGTAACTTTACCTGTCTTATAATCGTCTATTCTCAAAACGCCGTCTGTTGCGCCGTTTGCATAAACAACTTCGCCGTCTACCATAACGCCGAAATGAACATTAGTCCAGTTGATAACACCCGTGTTTGTGAGTGTTGACGGATATACGGTGTATTCATACTGAGCTGTTTCGTTTTTCGTCAACTCGGTAGGACCGCTGAATTCAAGGTCTGTGGGGTTTGAAATATTGCCGCCCATAACCGTGCCCTTTGTGCTCTTGGTTATGCCGTCAATAGTTGCTGTGATTTCAAATTCTGCCTTATCCCATGCAAAGCTTCCCTTACCGTCTCTGATTGTGAGAACGCCGTTTTCATCGATTGTTGCAACATCGGGATTGATAGCTTGCCATTCAATATCATTGATAACTGCGCCCTCGGGCTGAACATTTGTAACTGTTAGCTGTCTTGTGCCGCCCCATGTTGAAAGTTTGTTTACATCACCGTAAATATCAAAAGAAGTGATGTCAAGCTGGTCAACTACGGTAACGGTTATTGAATCGTTTACTGAAATGCTGAGAATCCAGTCGCTTATCTGAGCAACTACTTTTTTGAATGCCTCTGCATCTTCGTTTGAACCTAATTCACCGAGATTGCCGAAAGAATTGAGTATTTCGGCAACAATATCTTTATTGAGGTTGAGACCGAAGCCGTCAACAAGAATATCTGCGATAAGTTCGCCGTTTATAAGCTTGCCTGTGCTCTCCATAAATTCAAACATTTCGGTAAGCTTATTGTAAAGACCTTCTGTGCTGGGAGAAGCGGTAATTTTAACCTTGCCGGCTTTGAGGAAAGTTATATTTCCGTCCTCGTCAACCTCTGCAACACCGCTCGGAATGCTTGTAACATTCCACTTAACGCCCATTTCAAGTCTGAGAGGAGTTGTAATTCCCTCTGCTTTCATCTGATAGCCTACTTCAACAGTTGTGGGAAGGCTTTCTTTATTAGTAATGGTAGTACCGTTGGGAATGAAATCTGCATAAAATGCTGTTGATTTAAGTACATTGATATGTGCTGAATTTGTAGCAAGCTCGTTTGAGTTGCTGTCTTTAAGTGTTGCCTTAATCTCAACATTGATTGTTGAAAGTGTGTTGAGAAGAGAATCGGCAAGACCGTTAACAATTGTTTCGCCCAAAATCGGAGTTGCAACCGTTCTGAAAGTTTCAACAATACCCTCAGCGTCCATGGAATCAAGTTCCATATTGTCAAAAGTTGAGTAAATGCTGTCAGCCAAAGACGGACCTATAAGCCAAATAGAAGCAATATTAGTATCTACCCAAACTCTGAATATTGCACCCTTTGAACTGTCTCTGCCTGTTACAAGACCGTTTTCATCAACGCTTGCAAGATAAGGAGTTGCCGAGTACCAAGAAACCGTCATATCTTCGGGAATCTCTGTTCCGTCTGCCATAACTGCTTTAAGCTGTACACGGTCATTTTCTTTAAGGCTGATTACCGTACCCGTATCAGCGGATACATCTGCATTTGAATCGTCAACATTAACGATTCTGATACTGTACTGCTGTGAATCCTGTGCGTAAACAGTAGCAGGAAGCACCGATAAAAGCATAAGAATGCTCAAAAATACGCTTACGGCGCTTTTGAAAGTTTTTTTCATTAAATCACCTTTCTTTTTTTTAGCAAAACAAATAAAATTTTGGGCATGGTATAATATTATCACCGCTTTTGTGAATGGTCAACAGTTTTTATTTACAACCTTTTTAAAAACTGTGCGTTTTGTTAAACATTCACATATGCCAACTATTATATTTATGATATTTACCATTTCAAAATCTCAAAAATGTAAAAAAGCAACGCAGATGATAATTCTGCGTTGCTTTTGAAATCTTATGATTTTTTATCATTTATTATCTTTGAAAAACTCTTTTGCAATACGAACACTCTCCATCGCGTCCTTTGCGTACCAGTCTGCATTTATCATATCTGCATAGGACTGAGTGAGCACCGCTCCGCCTACAAACACCTTTGCATCCGTATTTTCGTGGAGCAGTTTTATTGTTCTTTCCATTGACGGCACGGTGGTTGTCATAAGCGCTGAAAGGCCGACTAATTTAACATCGTTTTCCTGAGCGCATTTGAGCACTTCTTCCTCGGGCACATCTTTGCCGAGGTCTATAACATCAAAACCGTAGTTTGAGAGAAGCACCTTGACAATATTTTTGCCTATATCGTGAATATCGCCGTGAACGGTTGCAACGATTATCTTGTTTGAACTTTTCTCCTGTTTTCCGCTCAAAATCATCTTTTCCTTGATAACATCAAACGCCGCCTTTGCGCTGTCTGCGCTCATAAGAAGCTGGGGCAGGAAAATTCTGTTGTTTTCAAAACCGTCCCCGACCTCGTCAAGGGCAGGAATAATATAATTGTTTATAACATCGAGTGACTCCTCGGTTTCAAGAAGCACCTTTGCGCACTGCGCCGCATCATCTTTCAGTCCCTTTACTATTGCCGTGTGGAGAGTTACATCGCTCTGCACGGGCGCCGTTTTTGCTTCCGTTACGCCTGCAATATAATTTTCGCAGTTGTCATCAAGCCCAGCAAGCGCATTATAAGAATAGTATGCGTTCATCATTGACTGCGAATTGGGGTTGATAATACCTGCCGAAAGTCCGCTGTAAAGAGCAGTTGTGAAAAACGCCGTATTAACAGCGTCCCTCTTCGGCAGACCGAAAGAGATATTAGAAACGCCGAGCACCGTATTTACACCGAGCGTATGTCTTATATAATCAACGGCTTTGAGAGTTTCAACACCGTTTTTCTTATCCGTGCTGATAGTCATAGTGAGCGCGTCTACAATAAGGTCTTTTTTATCAATGCCGTATTCCTCTGCACGCTTTATGATTTTTTCGGCAATTTCAATTCTGCCCTGCGCCGTTTCGGGAATACCGTTTTCATCAAGGCAAAGGCATACAACAACACTGCCGTATTTTTTGGCAAGGGGGAAAACGGCTTTCATATTTTCCTCTTTGCCGTTTACCGAGTTGAGCATCGGCTTGCCGTTATACACACGAAGCGCCCTTTCAAGAGCGTCAATATCAGTTGTATCAATCTGAAGCGGAGTAGACAGCACGCCCTGAAGCGCAAAAACAGCGTCCTCCATCATCTGCGGCTCGTCTATCTCGGGCAGACCGACATTTACATCAAGAATATGTGCGCCTGCGTCCCTCTGAGTAATGCCCTCTTTGATAATATAATCAATATCGTGTCTGCGAAGCGCCTCTTTGAAAAGCTTTTTGCCCGTGGGGTTGATTCGCTCGCCGATTATAACGGGAACTTCGCCTATTTCAACAGTTTCGCTGTAAGACGAAACAAGGGTAAAGTTCTTTTTCTCAGGCACGCTTGCGGGAATATCTTTGCAAAGCTCAATCATTTTTGCAATATGCTCGGGCGTAGTACCACAGCATCCGCCGAGATATGAAACGCCGATTTCAGCCGCCTTTTCCATATCCTCTGCAAATTCATCGGGCGAAACATTGAAAACTGTGTGACCGTTAACGCTTTCGGGAAGTCCTGCATTGGGCTGAACGATTATAGGAAGCTGAGTCCACTTTCTAATTTCCTCGATAAAGGGGAGCATCTGCTTGGGACCAAGACCGCAGTTAAAGCCGATTGCGTCAACGCCGAGACCCTCAAGCATAGTAACGGCAGTCTTAATATCTGCGCCTGTGAGAAGTCTGCCCTTTTCGTCAAAAATCATCGTTACAAAAACGGGCAAATCGCAGTTTTCCTTTGCCGCAAGAACAGCCGCCTTGATTTCATATGTGTCGCTCATTGTTTCAATAAGCACGGCGTCACACAAATCTTTGCCTGCGTTTACCATTCCTGCAAAAATATCAACTGCTTCTTCAAAATCAAGATTGCCCATAGGTTTTAACAGTTTGCCCGTGGGTCCTATATCGAGAAGCACTTTTTTGCCCGTGCTTTTTGCAAGCTCTGCGCCTGCTCTGATAACCTCGGCGTAATTTTCCATTTTAAGACGGTTTGCGCCGAAAGTATTTGTTGTTATATATTCACTGCCTGCCGCCGCATACGCATTGTGAACAGCAAGCACTTTTTCCTTGTCCGTAATATTCAGCAGTTCGGGGAGTTCGCCTGCCTTGAGCCCTGCGCTCTGGAGCATTGTTCCCATACTGCCGTCAAAAAATTTAATGTTCATATAAATTCCTTTTCGTAATCCGCTCTATAACAGCGGTATTATTCGTCAATTCCTGCAAACGCCGTAACAGATTTTGTGGGTATCATCTGGCAGGTATCCGTCAGAGTGATTCCGCATCTCTTTGTGATTTCCATAAGTTCAAAAATCTTTTTCTGCTCTGAAATATCAAGGTCGAAATACCCCGGCGAATAACGGCTTCTTGTTTTAAAACCGTTTTCATTTTCGATAAACGCCTGAAACTCGTCGCACACCTCTTCGATTTTTGTTGCGAGCGCCGCCTGAGTTATTACAAGCAGTGCGCCCTCCGAGGCATATTTTCTCAGCAGCATATCGCCCTGTGTGCCGAGCGTTGCACCCATAAGAACAACTCTTTTACAGCCCTTCATATTCTGTGCAAGCCGAGAGGAATGAAATTCAAAGCCGTCTATTTTAACACAGTCGTTTTCAACAGTGCAGTCAAAAATTCTGTAAATCTTTTTAGGGGCAACCGTGCTTTCAATCTCCTCAACAACACGGTTTATAAGACCGTCAAGCAGTTCGTCCTCAACCGTGCTTCTTGTGCGCATATAACGCAGTATCTCTTTTTTATCCATTATTTCTCGCCTATAATCTCTGAAAGTCCGTTCATTATTGCCGCCGCAACATCGGGCTTGTTCATCGTGTAAATATGAATATTATTCTGACCGTTTGCCATCAAATCTATAATTTGCTCAGTTGCGTAAATTATACCCGCCTGCTTCATAGCCGCAGGGTTGTCGCCGAAACGCTCAACTATTCTGCGGAATTTTTCGGGGAAACGGCAGCCTGAAAGTTCAACGCTTCTCTTAATCTGATTTGCGTTTGTGATGGGCATAATACCTGCAATAATCGGAATGTTTATACCCTTGATAAGGCAGTTTTCCTTGAAATTGAGAAAAACAGAATTGTCAAAAAACATCTGTGTGGTAAGAAAATCAAGTCCGCAGTCCACCTTCTCTTTAAGGTGCTGTATGTCCTCTACCTTGTTTGCGCTTTCGGGGTGCACCTCGGGATAGCAAGCACCGCCTATGCAGAAACCGCCCTTTTCTTTGATTGTGTTTACAAGTTCATAAGCGTGGCGGAAATGCTGTGTGTCAGGAAATTCAAAGCCCTGAGGAATATCGCCCCTGAGTGCGAGAATATTCTCAATGCCGTCTTTTTTCCATTCGTCAAGCACACCGTCAATCTTGTCCTTTGTTGAAGTAAGGCAGGTGAGGTGGGAAAGCGCAGGCACGCCGCTTTCATTTATAGCCTGTGCGATTTCCGTTGTAAAACCTGTGCGTGTGCCCGCCGCACCGTATGTTACGCTCATAAATGCAGGGCGGCTTTTTACCATTTCGGCAACTACCGCCTTTGTGTTTTCTATCTTGTCCCATTCCTTGGGCGGAAAAACCTCAAACGAAACGGTAACTTTGTTATCTTTAAGTATCTGTGATATTTTCATTTTTAACGCCTCTCTTTATACACAAATCATCAGCTTTTTGCCGCAATGCCGATGAATTCTATAATAATAATTATAATATCTGTCTCTTATACACATCTGACGCTGCCGACGA
>UQFL01000033.1 GCA_900540305.1 uncultured Oscillospiraceae bacterium
TCGGTCTCGTGGGCTCGGAGATGTGTATAAGAGACAGCAACTAAAATTTTATAATAAAAATCTCTCAATTATCTCTTGACTTATCAGCCGTGCTTATGTATAATATCTCTTGCTGTAAAGATTAATTACTTTACACAAAACGGTGCAAAAACCGTGTCATATTAGTTTGGTTTTACAGACTACGTAAGCTAATTTTCCGAAAGGAGGGGGATTATGGCTAAAAATCTTGAGGTTTCTTTTCTCCTTGATTTTTACGGCGAGATGCTGACTAAAAAACAGCACGATTTTCTCGTTTATTATTATGATGAAGATTTATCCCTTTCCGAAATTGCGGAAAACGAAGGCATAACCCGTCAGGGAGTAAGGGACGCTATAAAGCGTGCCGAAAGCCAGCTTTTTGAAATGGAAAACAGGCTGGGGCTTGCAAAGCGTTTTTCACAGATGAAAAAAGGGCTTGATGAAATTCTTGAGTGCGCAGAGGTTATTAACGATTATAATCTTAACCACACGCTTTCAAGAGAGATAAACGACAGCGTTTCCAAAATAAAGGCAACGGCTGAATATTTAAAGCAGTTCTGAATTATTATGGCAGGAGTTGATTTCTTTGGCATTTGAGGGTCTTTCCGAAAGGCTTGAAAATTCATTTAAAAAGCTTCGTGCCAAAGGTAAACTTACCGAGGCCGATGTAAAAGACGCTATGAGGGAAGTGCGCCTTGCACTTCTTGAGGCGGATGTAAACTATAAAGTTGCAAAGGATTTTACTAAATCCGTTACAGAAAGAGCCATAGGCGAGGATGTTATGGAGTCCTTAACACCGTCGCAGATGGTTATTAAAATAGTAAACGAAGAGCTTACCGCTCTTATGGGCTCAAGCGAAACAAGGCTTACAGAAGCAAACCATCCTCCCACAGTCGTTATGATGTGCGGTCTGCAGGGTTCGGGTAAAACAACCCACAGCGCAAAGCTTGCTCTTAAGCTCAAAAAAGAGGGCCACCGCCCGATGCTTGTTGCCTGCGATATTTACAGACCGGCGGCTATCAAACAGCTTCAGGTAGTAGGTGAGCAGGTTGGCGTTCCCGTTTTTGAAATGGGAACAGAAAATCCTGTTAAAATCGCCGAAGAGGCTTTGAAATACGCTAAGGACCACGGTCATGATTATGTGTTCCTTGATACGGCAGGCCGTCTTCATATTGACGAAGCGCTCATGCAGGAGCTTCGAAATATAAAGAGCACTGTTCATCCGCACGAAATTCTTCTTGTTATCGACGCTATGACAGGTCAGGACGCTGTCAATGTAGCCAAAAGTTTTAATGAAACGCTCGGTATTGACGGCGTTATCCTCACAAAGCTTGACGGTGATACAAGAGGCGGTGCGGCGCTTTCAGTAAGAGCAGTTACAGGCAAGCCGATTAAATTTGTCGGCACAGGCGAAAAACTCGGTGACCTTGAAACATTCTATCCTAACAGAATGGCTTCAAGAATTCTCGGAATGGGCGATGTGCTTTCTTTCATTGAAAGAGCAGAGCAGACGCTTGATGAGAAAAAAGCCGCAGAACTTGAGAAAAAACTTGCAAAAAACAAGTTTGACCTCAATGACCTTCTCGACCAGTTTGACCAGCTGGAAAGAATGGGCGGAATCAAAGATACAATCAAAATGATTCCGGGTATCGGCTCTAAAATCAAGGATGAGGATATAGACGAACACGCCTTTGACAGATTCAGGGCGATAATATATTCCATGACAAAGCAGGAAAGAGCAAATCCTGATATTATAAATCCCTCAAGAAAACGCAGAATTGCTGCGGGCTGCGGAATGCAGGTTGAAGATGTAAACAAGCTTCTTTCTCAGTTTAAGCAGATGAAGAAGATGATGAGCAGATTCAGCGGCGGCAAGGGCGGTCCCAAAATCAGCAAAAAAATGCGCCGAATGATGGAGCAGAATCCCGATATGGCTCAGAAAATGATGGGCATGACGGGCGGCGGAAAGAATAATCCGTTCGGTTTCTAATGTATTAACCCGATAAAATTTCGGTTAGTAATAAATTTATATAAACATTTTATTTATGGAGGTATTTCACAATGGCAGTAAAAATCAGACTTCGCAGAATGGGCGCAAAGAGAGCTCCTTTCTACCGTGTTGTAGTAGCAGATTCAAGATTTCCCCGTGACGGTCGTTTCATCGAAGAGATAGGAACATATAACACAATGGTTGACCCCGCTGAAATCAAAATCGATGCAGAAAAGGCTAAGAAATGGATCGCAAACGGCGCACAGCCCACAGATACTGTTAAGAGCATCCTTAAAAAAGAAGGCATTCTTTAATCTTGAATTAAAAAGATTAAACGGAGGTGTTTTCTTTGAAAGATTTGTTGATATCTATAACAAAAGGGCTTGTAGATAATCCCGACGCAGTTTCCGTTGATGTTGACGAACCTAATGAAGAGGGCGTAATCTATTATCATCTTCATGTTGCTGAAGAGGATATGGGCAGAGTAATCGGTAAGCAGGGCAGAATTGCCAAGGCTATCCGCGTTGTTATGCGTGCAGCAGCAACGAGAAACGATGAAAAAATTTCTGTGGAAATTGACTGATAAAAACGGTGCTTTTCAGCACCGTTTTATTTTTTATGTGAGGATTTTTATTTCAAAGTTTTTTATTTTTGTTTTGCAATTTTTAAGTTGATTAATGCACGGAAAAATTGTAAAATAATCTCGGTGATGTAAATGAAAAAGTATCTTGAAGTCGGCAAAATCGTCAACACCCACGGCATTAGGGGAGAGGTTAAGCTTGAACTGTGGTGCGACAGTGCCGAATACTTAAAACAGTTTTCAAAGCTTTATCTTGATGAGAATGGGAACAGTGCGTTAAATCTTGTTTCCGCAAGACCGCAGAAGAATTTTGCAATATTGAAATTCAAAGAAATCTCATCTATTGACGAAGCTGAAAAATACAGAAATAAAATTCTTTACGGCGACAGGGATGACGCTGTTATTGATGACGGCGCAGTTTATATTCAGGATATAATCGGCTGCCGTGTAATCGACTGCGAAAGTGAGAAATGTTACGGCGAGGTAGCTGATGTTCTCAACTACGGCGCATCCGATATTCTCGAAATTAAGGGCGAAAATGGAAAAAACTATATTCCGTATGTTGATGAGTTTGCAGTTGAAACGGATATTGAAAATGGTGTTATTTTAGTAAAACCGATAAAGGGGTTATTCAATGAGGATTGATATACTTACGCTTTTTCCCGAAATGTGCTATTCGTATCTGAATGAGAGTGTAATAGGCAGGGCAAGAAAAGCGGGCACGGTGCAGATAGAATGTACTGATATAAGAGAATATACTAAGGACAAGCACCGCCGTGTAGACGATACTCCTTATGGCGGCGGAATGGGAATGATAATGCAGGCGCAGCCCGTATATGACTGCTATATGGATTTGTGCGAAAAAACGGGCGCAAAGCCGCATCTCATTTATCTTACTCCGCAGGGCAAAACACTCACACAGGAGAGAGTCAAAGAACTTTCTAAGCTTGATAATATTGCGCTTTTGTGCGGTCATTATGAGGGTATAGACGAGCGTGTTATCGAGGAATTACAGCCAGAGGAAATATCTGTTGGAGATTATGTGCTGACAGGCGGTGAACTTCCTGCGCTCATACTTGCAGATTCTATTTCGAGAATGATACCCGGAGTGCTTTCCGAAGAGGAGTGTTTTACCGAGGAAAGCCACTATTCATCACTTTTAGAGTATCCTCAGTATACAAGACCTTTTGAGTGGAGGGGCAGGCAGGTGCCTGATATTCTTCTCAGCGGTCACCACGCAAATATTGAAAAATGGCGCAGAGAACAGTCCCTTTTGAGGACGCTTGAACGCCGTCCGGATTTGCTCAAAAAAGCTCAGTTAACGAAAAAAGAGCGTGAATTTTTGTCTGAAAAAAAATAATATTTTAAAATTATGTGAATTTTGCACAAATCGGGGTACAATACTTTGTGTTAAATTCAATAGTCATACGAAGTTTACCACAATTCATTGACCTAAAAGCGTTTAGTGGTATAATATGTAATACAGTGAAAAAGTTTATAAATCTTTTTTATTTTGCAGATGAGAGGTTATATTATGTTTGTTAAAGATGTAAAAGTAGAAAATCAGGTTGGATTACATGCTCGTCCCGCAACATTTTTCATCCAGAAGGCAAATGAATTTAAGTCTTCAATCTGGGTTGAAAAGGAAGAGAGAAGAGTAAATGCTAAATCCCTTTTAGGCGTTCTTTCACTCGGCATCATGGGCGGAACCGATATTCGCATCATTGCAGACGGCTCAGACGAAGAAGCAGCTGTTGAGGGTCTTGTTGCTCTTGTTAAAAGCGGTTTCACAGACTGATTGTTAATAACTGTTAATCCCACGGCGCAGAATTATCTGCGCCGTATTTTTTATCTTTACCGAAAAATATCTTTGTGTTAAAATTAAATCATAATTTGATTTAAGGTGAAATAATGACGGAAAAAGAACTGCGTAAAAAGGCAATGGCGCTTCCGCTTCAGCCGGGCGTTTATATAATGAAAAACAAGGATAAGAAAATTATCTATATAGGTAAGGCAAAAAAACTTAAAAACCGTGTGTCTTCTTATTTCGGCTCACATTCAAACCATTCTCTTAAAGTTATAAGAATGGTTGAAAATGTTGATGATTTCGATTATATCCTTGTTGATACTGAGTTTGAGGCGCTTGTGCTTGAGTGCTCTCTTATCAAACAGCATATGCCCAAATATAATATTCTTTTAAAGGATGATAAGGGCTATAACTATATTAAAATTACAAAGGGCGAATTTCCTAAAATATCTGAATGTAAAAGAATGGACGATGACGGCGCAACTTATATCGGGCCGTATATTTCAAATTTCTCCGTAAAGCAGGCGGTTGAGGAAACTTTAAAAATTTATAAATTGCCAAGGTGCAATAAAAAATTCCCTGCAGATTACGGCAAAACACGCCAGTGCCTTAACGGCTTTATGGGGATTTGCTGTGCTCCGTGCGCAGGTAAAATCTCAAAAGAGGAATACAGAAAAAATATTGATGATGCAATAGCTTTCTTAAAAGGCGGCAGTCAGGCGGCTGTGCGTGATATGACTCAGAAAATGAACGAGCTTTCCGAAAATCTTCAGTTTGAAGAGGCGGCAAAGCTGCGTGACAGAATAAAAGCTATTAAAAATCTTGATGAAAAGCAAAAAGTTGTTTCAATCAATGTTCCTGAGGAAGATGTTTTCGCTCTTGTTAACGGCAAGAAAAAGGCGTGCTTTGAGGTTATACGCTTTGAGGGCGGCAGACTTACGGACAGCGAGTTTTGGCTTATTGACGCTCAGGAAGATTTGAAAAGCGCCCGCCTTGAACTAATCGAGCGCTATTATTCAATGCGTGACAGAGTGCCGTCCCGCATAGCTGTTGACGGAGAAATTGAGGACGAAGAACTTCTGCGCCGTTTTCTTGAAAGCAAGAGGGGCAAAAAGGTTGAGTTCATTCATCCGCAAAAGGGCGAACATCTTTCAATAGTTAATATGTGCGTGAGTAATGCAAACGAACATCTTGCTCAAAGTGAGGGCAGGCTTGGCAGAGAATTTGCCGCTCTTGAGGAACTTGCACAGCTTCTCGGTCTTGACTCACCGCCCGAATATATTGAAAGCTATGATATATCCCACACATTCGGCTCAGACAATGTTGCAGGAATGGTTGTTTTCCATAATGGCAGACCGATGAAGTCAGCATATAAAAAATTCTCCGTTAAAGGGTTTGACGGTCAAAACGATGTCGGCTCAATGAACGAGGTGCTTACAAGGCGCTTTAATCATTATTATAATGATGAAGAGGGCAGTACTTTTAAAATACTTCCCGATTTGATTTTGCTTGACGGCGGACAGCCGCAGGTAAACGCCGTTTTGCCGGTTATAGAGAAAATGGGGCTTGATGTGCCTGTGTTCGGTATGGTTAAGGACTCAAAGCACAGAACAAGGGCTATTGCTTACGACGGCGGTGAAATTGAAATAAACTCTCACCGAAAGGCGTTTACATTGGTATCGGTAATACAGGAAGAAGTACACCGCTTTGCAATAAGCTATCATCACAAAAAACACACAAAAAGCACTTTTTCATCCGGTCTTTTGCAGATTGAGGGGATAGGCGAGAAAAAGGCAAAAAATCTTCTGCGCCATTTCAAAACAATATCCAAAATCAAAGAATTGACTGTGGATGAGCTTACTGAGTGCCCGTCAATAAGCAGGAAAAACGCTCAGGATATTTACGAATTTTATCACAAAATGTAAAAATAATATTTATAATCTTGACTACAACGGTCTTCAACTGTATAATGTTATATGTATAAAAATAAGCAGCAAATGAATATTCATTTTGCGGCAAATAAGGGACAATTAATTATGATGAGAGTTATAACCGGCTCAGCAAGGGGCAGGCGGCTTGAAACTCTGCCCGGCGACGATGTAACGAGGCCGACTTCCGAAAGCGTTAAAGAAGCGCTTTTCAGTATGCTTCAGTTTGAAATTGAAGATACAACGGTGCTCGATTTGTTTGCAGGCTCCGGTCAGCTCGGAATCGAGGCGTTGTCCCGAGGAGCAAGATTCTGTACCTTTGTAGAAAATAATAAAAACGCAAAAACAGTTGTTGAGAAAAATATTTCTCACTGCGGTTTTGAAAACAATTCTCAGGTTGTTTTGAGCGACGCTATATCTTTCCTTTCAAGAAAAGGTGCTTATGATATTGCGTTTCTTGACCCGCCTTATTATAAGGGGCTCATTTTAAAGGCAATGCCTCTTATAACGGATAAAATCAAGGACGGCGGCATAGTTGTTTGCGAAACTGCCCGCGATGAGCAACTGCCTGAAGAATTCAGCGAATTTACTCTTTTCAGAAGCAGAGTGTACGGAAAAATTAAACTGACTCTTTACCGAAAGGTTGCAAGGGAATGAAAACTGCAATATGCCCCGGCAGCTTTGATCCGGTAACGCTCGGCCACATTGATATTATCGAACGCGCCGCCGAACTTTTTGACAGGGTTGTTGTGCTTGTTATGAACAACAGCGCAAAAACCTCTATGTTTACCGTTGATGAGCGAGTGGAGTTTTTAAAAAAATGTGTAAAAAAGAAAAATGTGGAAATAGATACTTATGAGGGTCTGCTTGTTAATTATGCAGAAAAATCTCATGCAGTGGCAATCGTTAAAGGATTGCGTGCGGTATCTGATTTCGACTATGAATTTCAGCAGGCGCTGACGAATAAAAGTCTGCTGCCGAATATAGAAACTGTGTTTCTTACGGCAAAGGGAGCGAATATGTTCCTGTCCTCAAGTATGGTAAAAGAGGTGTGCAGGCTTGACGGTGATATTTCCCGTTTCGTTCCGTCTGAAATTCTGAATGATGTTATAAAAAGATGTAAAGGAGAAATAAATCATGACTAATACTGATATTTTGCTTGAGGATCTTGAAGATGTGCTTGATGACGCAACCTCAATGCCCATGACTAAAAAGAGCCTCGTTGATGTTGATAAAATTAAAACAATAATCGAGGATATCCGCCTTAACACTCCGCAGGAGACAAAACAGGCTAAGGCTATTGTTGATTCAAGAAACAACATTCTTGAAGACGCTAAAAAAGAAGCAGCAGAAATCATTGCACAGGCTCAGGCACAGGCAAGAGAACTTGTTGCACGCGACCAGATTACTCAGACAGCTCAGGCTGAAGCTGCAGACATTATGGCTAAGGCTAAGGAAGAGGGAGACGCTTATATCCGCGACGCTCAGAATCAGGCAACAGAGATTCTCGGAAACGCAACAACTCAGGCTAACGAAATGGTTACAAATGCGCAGAATAAGAGCCGTGAAATGCTCACAGCTGTAAATAACTACGCTGACGATACTCTCCTTTCCATCGACGATGCACTTTACAGAGCGCTTGCTGATGTAAGAAGAATCCGTCAGGGCATCAACAACAAGAAAAATTCTGCTGAATAATAATACTAATATAAATCAATATTGCCGCCTTAATGGCGGCATATTTTTTACTATGAAAAATTTTTCTTTAATTAATACGCCGATAGGCACGGTTAAAATTATTGCCGAAAACGGATTTATAACAGATATATTTTTAACTGCTTTTGATAAAAAAGAGTTTGAAAATCAAAAGCCTAATAAGCTTACTATTTCTGCCGCAAAACAGCTTCTTGAATATTTTGACGGAATGAGAAAAGAATTTGATTTGCCTTTGAACAGCGGTAAAAAAGGCTTTGCTAAAAAAGTGAGTGAAGCAATGCTTGAAATCCCGTACGGCAAAACCGCAACTTACAAGCAGATTGCTGAAAAATGTTCAAACCCGAAAGCCTCACGGGCTGTGGGTGCTGCGGCAGGCTCAAACAGAATTATGATTGTGATACCATGCCACAGAGTGGTCGGCAGTAACGGAAAACTTACGGGCTACGCCTATGGTATCGAGGTTAAAAAATATCTTCTTGACCTTGAAAAACGATTTGCCGAAAGTTTAGGCACAACACTGTAATAAATTATTTTTATTGAATTTAAGAGGCGTATTATGCTTACAACGCTTTTATTAGTAATTTTAATGTCTTATATAGGAATCGGGCTTCCTGATTCCGTTTTCGGGACATCGTGGCCTGCGATGTATAGTGAATTAAATTTGCCTATATCACTTGCCGGTTACATAACATCAACTATAAATATAGGAACAATTATTTCAAGCGTTTTGAGTTCAAAGGTTATAAACAAATTTGGAACAGGACTTGTAACTGCCGTGAGCACAGGGCTGACTGCCGTTGCTTTGCTTGGATTTGGATTTGCTAAAAATCCTGTGTTTTTATTCTTGCTGTCAATTCCCCTCGGTTTGGGTGCAGGTGCGATTGATACGGCATTAAACAGTTTTGTGGCGCTGCATTACGATGCGTCTAAAGTCAGCTTCCTTCACTGCTTTTATGGGGTGGGAGTTGCTTCAAGTCCGTTTATATTGTCTCTTGTTCTCGGAGAGGAGGGCAATTGGCGAAGAGGCTATATTGTTATTTCGGTGCTTTTGATTTTTATAACGCTGATAAATTTAATTTCCTTACCTATCTGGAAAAAGGTGCAGAAAAACGATGCACAAAATGCTGAGACGGTACACAAAACGCTTTCATTAAAAGAAACGGTTGCCATTCCCGGAGTTTTATATTCCTGCTTTGTGTTTTTTGCTTCCTGCGCATTAGAACTTACTACCGGTTATTGGTGCAGTACTTATTTTGTTACTACAAAGGGAATGAGAGTGGATGAAGCCGCAAAAATCACAATGCTATATTATATAGGGCTTGCTGGCGGTCGCTTTATTTCAGGATTGCTTTCTAAAAAATTGAGCAGTAAAACAATAATAAAAATATCTTTTGGACTGCTGTTCGTATCTATATTTATATTGCTTTTTGATTTGCCGTTATATGTTTCAATGCTTTCATTGTTCTTTATAGGTATGGGCATTGGGCCTGTATTTCCGAATCTTGTTCACCTTACACCGTATAATTTCGGTGAAAATGTTGTTGAATCAGTTATGGGGCTTCAGCAGGCGGTTAGTTATGTCGGAGTTATGATTATGCCGTGGTTATTCGGTGTTCTTGCTCAGCGTTTCTCAACTTCTGTTTTGCCATTATATCTTATGGCTTTGCTTATCTTGTTTTTTGTTTTCTATATTTTGCTTATAAAAACACTTAAAAAGCGTGCTTAATGAAGTTTTATATTAAGCTTGAATTTTAGATATGATAATGAAAAGGGCATTACTAGTGATAAACAAGTAATGCCCTTTTTTTATGCGTTTTGTTCTGAGCTTTCAGCTCTTCTTTCAGCAATGAAGTCGTGAATCTTTTCTTTCATTTCACCGTGAAGCTTAAACTTGGTACTGAAAATTATCAGCGAAATAAGCATCAGCACGGGAGGAACTGCAAAGCATATAATTCCGATTGCGGTTTTCGTAGGTCCGTTGATTGCGTGCTCGGCAATCTGACTGTTGTAGTCCATAATTCCGAGACCGCCGAAAAGGAATATTGTCTGAACCGTATATGCCATTTTCTGAAGAAAGCCTTTCATAGAGAATGTAATGCTTTCATGGCGTGTTCCTGTTTTATATTCGCCGTAGTCAACAATATCTGCAAGGAATATCGTCTGAGCAACAAACATTGAGCCGATACCGATACTTGCGAGTATATAGCAAATATCGAGCATAATGGTAATTTTTAAAATTGGGCCGAAAATGTACATCAATACATATCCGACAATAGCCATTATGAGCGAAATTTGATAAATCGTTCTGTTTGAGAATTTTTTGCCTAACACGGGAATTACAAGAAGTCCGATAACAGAACCTACTGCGCCGATTATTGAAAACAGACTTTGCGCCTTGCTTTGTTCAAGAACATCGGTGAAGTAGTATACTGCCGTTCCGCTAGTCAAATACCAGCCTGCATTTGAAATCATTGCAAATATCATAAACACGATAAGCTGGTCGTTTGAACCGATAACCTTGAACATCTGCTTGAAACTGAACTTTTCTGAATTGTATACAACATTTCTTTCTTTTGTTGATAAAACGCAAATTAAAGCAAAAGTCACAAGCAGTATTCCGCAGATTATTGCCCATTTTGAAAAGCCGGATGCACTGTAACCGTCCTGTGTTTTGTTCATTCCGCTTGAAAGATAAGGAAGCACAAGCGGGGTGAGTACTGTGATAACACCCTGACCGAAACCACTGAATGTTCTCGCAACTGTTGCAACAAGGTTTCTGTCTTTAGGGTCGTTTGTAAAACTCGGCACCATTGACCAATAGGGAATATCTGCCATGGTATTTGTCATTCCCCAAAGCACATACATAAAACCTATATATATGTACAGCTTTGTGCCGCTCATTCCGAAGGAGGTGAACAGGAGCGACAAAACTATCGCGTTAGACGCAGTGCCTATAACGATCCACGGTCTGTATTTGCCCATTTTTGTTCTTGTACTGTCAACGATTGTTCCCATAATCGGGTCGTTGATACCGTCCCATATTCTTGCAAGGGGAGTAAGTACAAGTAAGAATGCTTCTTTCAGCCCTAAAACGCTTGAAAGATAGTAAGAAAGATACGAGTAAAACAAGCCGTATGATAAATCAAGACCGATTGCCCCAACGCCGTATCCTATTTTTTCACGCCAAGTAGTTTTGTAATCTGACATAAAATCCCTCCTCAATGTTTAAAGTATAGCATATTAACAGCGTTAAAACAACAGTTGTTACAATTCTGTTACAAATGTGAATGATTGTAATTTCCGCTTGACATTGAAGATATAGCCTATTATAATTATACACATGAGGGAGTAAATCCATTGAAATCCCATAAAATTCATTATAATCCCACGATAACACGCTGAAAAATACGAAAGGAGGGAACGGTTGTGAACTTGTTTGTCGGAACAATTGAAAATTTTAAACTCGACAGCAAGGGCAGATTGTCCGTTCCAACCAAGTGGCGTGAAAGACTCGGCAGAGATTTTTATATGGTTGCCGTTACTGTTAAAGGCTGTAAGTGTATTACACTTTATCCCACAGAGGAGTTTGAGGCAACTTATGAAAAAATGCAGCAGGGAACAGAAAATGAAAAGTATATGACCTCTAAAGATTTTTTGAGAAACGCAGAGGAATGTACTCTTGACGCACAGGGAAGATTTACTCTTAACCAGCGCCTCAAGGAACTCGCACTTCTTTCAAATGAAAGCGAAGTTGTCTTTGAAGGTAACGGTAAGACCATTGAAATATGGAACAAAGAAGAATTCAAAAAAATGGATGAAGCCTTTGATTCAAATCTCGGTATCTATGATTTGATGGATAAGGTTAATAATAACAGCGAAAGCGCAGCCGAGTAAAATGGAATTTGTACATAAAAGCGTGCTGTTTGATGAGGCTATCGCAGCGCTGGAAATTGATGAAAACAAAATAATAGCTGACGGCACTGCCGGCGGAGGCGGTCATTCAAGGGAAATTGCAAAAAAAGCAAAACGGCTTATAGCTATTGACCAGGACCCCGATGCCATTGCAGTTTTGAATGAAAGATTATCCGTTTTTGACAATGTTACTATTGTTCACGATAATTTTTCTAATATTAAAAGCATACTGTCAGACCTGAATATTGACGGAATAGACGGAATGCTTCTTGATTTGGGCGTAAGTTCTTTTCAGCTTGACAACGGCGACAGGGGATTTTCTTTTCATCAGGACGCCCCGCTTGATATGAGAATGTCAAAAGAGGGTTTGTCCGCATTTGATGTCGTTAATAATTACAGCGAAAAAGAACTTGCCGATGTCATTTACCGCTACGGCGAGGAAAAATTCAGCCGCAGTATTGCAAAAAATATAGTTAAATACAGAGTTGAAAAGCCGATTGAAACGACTTTTGAGCTTGTAGATATAATTAAAGCCTCAATGCCTGCTAAGGAACTTAAAAAGGGTCACCCTGCAAGAAAAACTTTTCAGGCTATAAGAATTGAAGTTAACGGCGAGCTTGACAGACTAAAAAGCGCGCTTGATTCAGCTTTTGAATGTCTTAATCCAGGCGGAATAATAGCCGTTATAACATTCCATTCGCTCGAGGATAGAATTGTAAAAGAAAAATTTAATTCATGGATTCAGGGCTGCACTTGCCCTAAGGAATTTCCCGTTTGCGTTTGCGGAAAAAAGCCGAAAGGCGAGCTTCCGTTTAAATCTAAAGCACCGAGCGAAGCAGAGCTTGAGGAAAACCCCAGAGCACGCTCGTCAAGGCTTCGTGCTTTCAGAAAATACTGATATTTTGTGAAAATAAAGAAAAAGAATTGTAAAGGAGGACGAATAAATGGTTAATTCAAGCGATTTCAGAAGATATTCATACAGTAACGACGCCGCTTATGCACTTGACGCATTCAACAGAACACGCTCGTCTGCAGCTCCCGATGTTCGCCCTGCCCGCAAGAAGAAACTTTCTTTAAGCCCGAACACAAAAATGAAGAGCAGAAAAGAGCTTGTTGCCGACCAAAAAACGGCGTTCAGGCAGATTGTTGCGGTCGTTTGCATTGTTGCAATTTCCGCAGGTATGCTCTTTGGTCTTATATACACATATTCCGTTAAAAATGAGCTTAATAAAAGCATATCAAGCATAAAATCTGATATAGAAATAGCAGAAAGTGAAAATGTAAGTCTCAATGCAGAGCTTGAGGCTATGGTTTCCGTTTCCCAAATAGACAGTTATGCTGTTGAAAAACTCGGTATGACAAGGCTTCAGTCTAATCAGATTAGATATGTGGATACAGCTGAATACAAGGCGGAAAGAGCGGCGCAGAATTCTGATGCCGAGGAATAATATTGCAAAAAAATAAGTATTAATAATGAGAGCCGGTAGTTCGGCTCTCAAAAAATTATTTTATATAATATATAACTTAAAAATTCTTTAGAAAGGCGGAGAAATATGTCGTCATACAGAAAACAGATGACCACAAGAGTATTGATAATAATGGCAATAGCGGTGTTTCTGTTTACGGCAGATGCGGCACGCCTTTTTTATTTGCAGATTGTCAAAGGCGAATATTACTCAGACAAAGCGGCAAGCCAGCAGCTTTCGGATACTGAGATTGAAGCAAACAGAGGAACGATTTATGACAGCGAGGGCAACATACTTGCTCAGTCGGCAACGGTGTGGACGGTGTTCCTCGACCCCTCAAACATAACGGATAAAAACAGAACGAATATTGTTGATTTCTTAGCGTCAACTTTTGAATATGACGAAGAGAAAAAAGCAGAACTGCTCGAAAAAAGTCAAAAAGAAAGTCAATATCAGGTAGTTGAGAAAAATGTCGAAAACAGAGTTAAAGAGGAGATTGCTTCTTTCGTTTCCGAAAACGGATATTCGCTTTGCATCGGATTTGAAGAGTCTACTCAAAGATATTATCCCTACGGTTCTCTCGCTTCTTCAGTAATCGGATTTACAGGGTCTGACAATCAGGGTCTTGCTGGTATAGAGTCCTATTACAACGAACAGCTCACAGGAACAAACGGCAGAGTGATTACTGCTAAGGACGCAAAGTCAAATTCAATTTCAAATGACTATGAAACATCAGTTGCGGCGCAGGACGGCAATTCGCTTACCCTCACGATAAATACAACGATTCAGTATTATCTTGAAAAAGAACTTCAGAGAACACTTGATGAATATTCGGCAAAGGGCTGTTACGGAGTTGTTATGGATTGCAACACGGGTGCAGTGCTCGCAATGGCTTCGCTTCCGAATTACGACAGTAACGACCCGTATACAATTACCTATGATGTTTATCTCGATGATATTGAGAAAACTACAGACGAGAAAGAAAAGACTCAAAAGCAAAGCGAATATATTCAAAGACAGTGGAGAAATTTCGTTGTTTCGGATACATATGTTCCCGGCTCGGTTTTCAAAACCTTTATGGCGTCAGCAGCACTTGAGGAAAATATTGTTAATCTTGACACAACTTATAACTGCACAGGTTCAATCAAGGTAGATAAATACACTATGAACTGCCACTACCATCCAGGTCACGGCACACAGACTCTTACACAGGGTCTTGAAAATTCCTGTAATCCGTTTTTCATTACAATCGGTCAGAAGCTTGGAGTACATAATTATTTTAAATATTTTAACGGCTTCGGCTTCACAAAAAAAACAGGTATTGATTTGCCGGGTGAGGCAAGTCCACAGTACTATAAAGAGAATGAATACGGTATTGTTGAGCTTTCTTCTGCTTCATTCGGTCAGACTAACAGCCTTACTCCCATTCAGGTATGCACAGGGCTTTGCGCAATTGCTAACGGCGGAAATCTTCTTCAGCCCTATGTTGTTTCAGAAATACAGGATTCAGAGGGCAACACGGTTTCAAAAACAGAGCCTACTGTTGTACGCCAGGTAATAAGCGAAGACACTTCTGAAAAAGTTTGTCAGATGATGCAGTCAGTTGTTGACAACGGTACAGGTAAAAACGCCTATGTTGCAGGTTACAGAGTAGGCGGTAAAACAGGTACTTCAACAAAGCTCGGTGAATCTAAAGAGGGCGAAAAGGATAAGTACATTGTTTCTTTTGCAGCAATCGCACCTGCTGACGACCCGCAGATAGCAATGCTTATAATTTGCGACGAGCCTAATCAGGACCTTGGCGGCGGCGCAATATGTGCACCGATTGCCGCAACGGTAATTGAGGAAAGTATGGCAGTGCTCGGTATCGAGCCTAAATACACCGATGAAGAAAAAGAAAGTCTTTCAGTAAAGACGCCAAGCGTTATCGGCAAAAAGGTTGCAGACGCTGAGAGTACACTCAAGCAGTCAAATCTTGAATATAAAATCATAGGCAACGGCGATGTTGTAAACAATCAGTCGCCGACAGCGAGCAACACAATCCCCTCAGGGGGAACGGTTGTTCTCTATACAGAAAACACAGACAAACAAACGGTTAAAGTGCCCGATTTCACAGGTCTTACTGTTGCGCAGGCAAACAGACTTGCCGCAGACAATAACCTTAACCTTGAAATTTCAGGTAACTCAGCAAACGATGCACTTGTAGTTGCATACAAGCAGAGCGAAGCCGAGGGAACAGAGGTTGAAATCGGTTCAGTAATAACCGTAAGCTTCAAATCAACTCAGGCAGTGCTTGATTGACATATACATTTTGGGGGAATCTTAATGAAATTATCACAGATACTGAAAGGAATAGATGTTATTAGCTCCTGCGCTGATACAGAAATAACAGATATTTCGCAGGACTCACGCAATGTGAGCGAGGGACATCTTTTCGTATGTATAAAAGGCAATACTTTTGACGGACATTCAGTTGCAAGAGAAATGCTTGAAAAGGGCGCGGCGGCAGTAGTATGCGAAAGAGACCTTGGCCTTGACAATCAGATTGTTGTTAAGGACACAAGAGCGGCTTATTCAAAAATTTGCGCTAACTTTTTCGGCAATCCGGCAGACAGTCTTCGCTTAATCGGCGTTACAGGTACTAACGGAAAAACAACTACAACCTTTCTTATAAAGCAGATACTTGAAAACGCAGGAAAAAAAGTAGGTCTTATCGGAACCGTTCAGAATATGGTTTGCTCCGAAATCTATCCTGCAAAATACACAACGCCGGACGCTTATGAGCTTCAAAAACTCTTCTCTCTTATGGTGAAAGCAGGCTGTGAATTTTGCGTTATGGAAGTTTCTTCTCAGGCTCTTGCACAGGGAAGAGTAAGCGGACTTACTTTTGAAATCGGTGCGTTTACAAATCTTACGCAGGATCACCTTGATTATCACAAAACTTGGGAAAACTACTTTAACTCAAAGCGCATTCTCTTTGAAAACTGCAAAACAGCCGTTACAAATGCGGATGATAAATACGGACTTGAAATAACCAAAAATCTTGACTGCAAGGTTGTTTCATATGCCGTTAATACAAACAATGCAGACTTTGTTGCCAAAAATGTAAAATTCAAATCAAGCGGCGTAGAATATGAGCTTGTAAGTGATAATATAGGCAGAGTAAGCTGCCCGATTCCCGGCAGATTTTCAGTATATAATTCACTGTGCGCAGCATCAATAGCAATTACTCTCGGTGTTGAGTTTGATGAGGTGCTCAGCGCAATATCCCACTCAACGGGAGTTAAGGGCAGAATTGAAGTCGTTCCCACTGATACAGATTTCACGGTTATCATTGACTATGCACACTCTCCCGACGGACTTGAAAATATAATCACTTCTCTCAGAGAAATCGCAAAGAAAAGGGTAGTAACTCTTTTCGGCTGCGGCGGAGACAGAGATAAAACAAAAAGACCCAAGATGGGCAAGATTGCCGCAGAACTTTCTGATTTCTGCGTTGTAACATCTGATAACCCGAGGTCTGAAAACCCATCGGCAATCATTGACGATATACTTGAGGGTATGAAAGGAATTTCAACTCCTTATGTAGTTGTTGAAGGCAGAAAAGAGGCAATTCGCTGGGCTTTGGAGCACGCCGAAAAGGACGATATAATTCTCCTTGCAGGAAAGGGTCATGAAACTTATCAGATATTGCCCACGGGAACAATTCATTTTGACGAAAGAGAAGTTGTTGCCGAGATTTTAAAGGATTTAGGTAAATAAAAGAGATTAAAAAAGGCGGATATGAAAAATGAGTATGACAGTAGCTGTTATAATTAGCGCAATTATCGCATTCGGAATTACAGCGGGTTTAGGGTTTGTAATTATCCCTTGGCTTCGCAAACTCAAATTCGGTCAAACAATTCTTGATATAGGCCCCTCTTGGCATAAGTCAAAGCAGGGCACACCGAATATGGGTGGAATAATGTTTGCAATCGGTATAATCGTTTCCTGCGTAATTACCGCAGTTGTATATACCGCTTCAGGTTCAAGCCTCGAAACGGATTATTCAGAGATTATTACCGGCAGAGAAAATGTGCTGTTTATCTCAAGCCTTCTTCTTGCGCTCGGTTGCGGTCTTGTCGGCTTTCTTGATGATTTTATCAAAATTAAGATGAAAAGAAATGAGGGCCTCACCGCAAAGCAAAAAACAGTCGGTCAGCTCATTATGTGTATCGGCTATGTTATAACTCTCTGGCTTTCCAAAAACACCGTTTGGTACATTCCGTTTGTCGGAACTGTTGACTTTTCAAAAAATTTCTTTACAGGTTTGATTTTCTGGGCGCTGTCAATCGTTATAATTTACGGCTGTGTTAACTCAGTAAACCTTACAGACGGTATTGACGGCTTGTGTTCAAGCGTAACTGCAACAGTTGCCGTAACATTTATTATAATCGCATTTATGAAAAGCTTTGCAGGACTTGGAATTTTAGCCGCTGCTCTTCTTGGCGGTGTGTGCGGTTTCCTTTGCTGGAACTGGAACCCTGCAAAAACATTTATGGGTGATACAGGCTCGCTGTTTCTCGGCGGAATGGTTGCCGCTCTCGGATTTGCAATCAAATGTCCCATTTTGCTTTTGCCGATAGGAATTGTGTATGTTTGCGAAACAATGAGCGATATTATTCAGATAGGCTATTTCAAAATCACTCACGGAAAACGAGTTTTCAAAATGGCACCGATTCATCATCATTTTGAAATGTGTGGTTGGAAAGAAAAGAAAATATGCGCCGTATTTTCAATCGTTAATGCAATAGGCTGTGCCGTTGCGTTGATTCTGATATATTTCGGCGATAAAGTACAATAATATAATTAAACGATTTTTGAAAGGAAGAGCGTAATGCCCGAAGGATTAACGCCGCCTGTTGATTACAGACGAAATGAGGCATCTGCCAATAATAAAAAAAGAATAGCTTTCGGTAAAAACGCTGCGGGTGCAAGGCGAAGAAGCTCAAGCACCGCATACCCTGAAACAAATATTATAAAGCCTGAAAAAAGCTTTGCAGGAATTAAAAAATCCGATATTTTTGTAACAGGCGGATTTGATGTTCCGTTTTTTGCGCTCACAATTATAATTCTCTCTGTTGGGCTTGTAATGCTTTTTTCAGCTTCATATCCTTACTCATATTTCAAATATGAAAATTCATATCATTATTTTTCAAGACAGCTTATTTTTGCTGTGGTCGGCGTGATTGCGCTTTTAATAGTTTCTAAAATCAACTATAAGATTTTCAAAGCGCTTGCTCCGTATTTGTTTGGCGTATCAATATTTCTGCTTGTGCTTGTACTGTTTTTCCATACAAATGTAGCAACAGACGAAGGCGAAGCATTCAGACGATATATAAAACTTCCTGGCCTCCCGTTTCAGTTTCAGCCATCCGATATAGCGAAATTCACGCTTATAACAACGCTTGCGACATATATAAGTATGTTTGCAAAGAAAATGAATACATTTAAGTTCGGAATTGCGATTCCCGCGGCGATTATAGGTCTTTACTGCATACTCATTATGCTTGAAAACCATTTGTCAGGCACGATTATAGTTGGCGTAATCGGAATTTCACTTATGTTTGCAGGCGGTTCGAATAAAAAAATATTTATGGTGGGTCTAGGTCTAGTTGTCGCCGTTGCGATTGTCGTCCTGTTCATGCCGGAGATACTGCCGAATTACATTCAGGAAAAGTTGATTGCATTCACTGATAAAGATTATGAGCCGCTCGGCGCAAGATGGCAGCCTAACAATTCGCTTTATGCAATAGGTTCGGGTGGACTTTTCGGCGTTGGTCTCGGCAATTCAAAGCAAAAATACCTTTATGTATCTGAACCGCAGAATGACTTTATTTTTTCAATTGTCTGCGAAGAACTCGGCTTTATCGGCGCAGTTATTATTATCGTTCTTTTTGCCGCTCTGATTATAAGGGGCTTTATAATTGCGCTTCGTATAAACGATAAATTTGCGTCTTTAACGGTTATAGGTATAATGACGCAGCTTGGTATTCAGGTTGCGCTGAATATTCTTGTTGTAACGGACTCAATCCCCAACACAGGTATTTCACTTCCGTTTTTCAGTTACGGCGGTACGGCGTTGATGATGCTGCTGTTTGAAATGGGAGTAGTCCTTGCGGTTTCAAGAAAAGCAAATCAAAAAAAGGCGGATATATCCGTCGGATGATATAACGGAGAATTATATGAAAATTCTTTTTGCAACAGGGGGCACAGCGGGTCATATCAATCCTGCTCTTGCAGTTGCCTCATATATTAAAGAAAATTATCCCGATTCAGAAATATTGTTTGTGGGCACAAAAGACCATATGGAATCTCGCCTTGTTCCTAATGCGGGTTTTGATTTCAAGACTATTGAAATAAGCGGTTTTCGCCGTTCGTTTTCGCCATCTGCAATCGCTCATAATGTGAAGACGGTTGCGCAACTTTTAAAGTCGCAGGGTGAATGCAAAAAAATTCTCAATGAATTTAAACCTGACGTATGCGTTGGATTCGGCGGTTATGTTTCGGGTCCTGTGCTTGAAAAGGCGGCGGCAATGAAAATCCCCACCTGTATTCACGAGCAAAACGCATATCCGGGTATTACTAATAAAACGCTTGCAAAACAGGCTGACAAGGTTATGCTCACGGTTGAGGACGCTAAAGACAGACTTGACTGTAAAAACACACCCGTTGTCACAGGCTTGCCCGTTAGAGGGGAAATTTTAAAAGCAGACAGAGACTTTGCCCGTGCAAAGCTCGGTGTTAAGGATAAGCCGCTTGTTCTTTCTTTCGGCGGTTCTCTCGGCGCCGCTCCTATTAACGAGGCAATGTTTGATATACTTGTTGAAAACTCTGAAAATCAAAAATATTATCATATACATTCTGTCGGTACAAACGGCACGGATTACCTTAAAAAGTTTGAAAACGCAGGCTTCGAAAACGGTAAAAAGGGTACGGTTGAGGTCAGACAGTATATTGATAATATGGATGAATGTATGGCAGCGGCAGACCTTGTTATCGGCAGGGCAGGCGCTTCGTCACTATCAGAGATCGAGGCACTCGGTAAGGCGTCTGTTCTTATACCAAGTCCGTATGTTGCTGAAAATCATCAGTTTCACAATGCAATGGCGCTTGTTAAAAGAAATGCCGCAAGAATTATCGAAGAAAAAGAGCTTTCATCTGAGAGACTTAGAACAGTTATTGACGAAGTTCTTTCAAATGAAGATGAACTTCACGCCATTGAAAAGAACGCAAAGAATATGGCTATAACGGACGCAAGAGAAAGAATTGCGAAGATTATAGTTTCGCTTGCGAAAAAATAAAATAGCAAATAAAGCCGCTTTTGCATAGGATAAAAAAGACTATGCAGGTAGGTGGCTTTTTTGGAAAAATTAACAGTTACGGGCTCACAGCCCCTCGGCGGAGAAATCAAAGTTCACGGTTCTAAAAATGCCGTGCTTCCCATATTGGCGTCAACTCTCCTTGTTAAAGGGGAAACAGTGTTACATAATGTTCCTCGGCTTTCCGATGTTGACGCGTCTGTCAAAATACTTCGCCATCTCGGAGCGAAAGTACTTCGTGAAAATAATACTCTTACAGTAGATACAACCGATATTATAAATGACGATATACCTGAAGAGCTTATGAGGGAGATGCGCTCTTCAATAATATTCCTCGGTTCACTCATCGCAAGATGCACAGAAGCTTCGCTTTGCCCTCCGGGCGGGTGCGACATCGGAGTGAGACCGATAGACCTGCATTTGAACGCCCTCAGAAAACTCGGTGCACAGATAACGGAAAACGGAAGCTGTATTTACTGCAAGGCAACAAGACTACACGGCTCAAAGATTTTTCTTAATTTCCCAAGTGTTGGCGCAACGGAAAATATAATAATTTCCGCAGTGCTTTCAAAGGGAAAAACAACTATTATAAATGCGGCGAGAGAGCCTGAAATTTCAGATCTTGCAAATTTCCTTAACTCCTGCGGCGCAAAAATTTTCGGGGCAGGGGAAGGCACAGTTGAAATAGAGGGCGTAGAATCCCTTTATCCCTGTTCACATACTATTATTCCCGACAGAATCGTTGCCGCAACATATATGAGTATAGGCGCACTTCAGGCGAAAGAGCTTGTATTAAAAGATATACGCCCGTCTCATCTTGTTCCCGTTATCCCTGTGTTTAATGAAATGGGATGCAAAATTTATCTTTCGGGCAACAATCTTAAATTGGTTTCACCAAAGCGGATAAAGCGTGTTAAGAACATAAAGACAATGCCTTATCCCGGTTTTCCTACGGACTGCCAGTCCGTTCTTATGGCCGCTCTTTCCAAAGCGAACGGCACAACTGTTTTCAATGAAAGTGTGTTTGACGGCAGATATAAGCACATAAGTGAGCTTAAACGCTTCGGCGCTGATATTTCCGTCAATGACAGAATTGCGGTTGTAAACGGCGTTAAAAATCTTTACGGCGCAAATGTCTATTCAACTGATTTGCGGGGCGGTGCGGCGCTCGTGGTTGCCGCTCTTGCGGCGCAGGGTGTTTCTACAATAGGAAATGTTTATCATATAGACAGAGGATATGAGAGCATTGAAAACAGCCTTAAAGATATAGGAGCTATAATTAAGAGGACAGAAAATGAAGAATGATAAACGAAGAAAGCGTAATATTTCGTCAAAGGGCTATACAACAAGATTTGAGCCCGTTGATCTTGAACCTCCTAAGATATATTCGGATAACGGCGAGGTAAAGAGAAAAACGGGCAGGGTAAAGTCCTCAAATCAAAACAGACGCAGGCAAAATAAAAAAAGAAGGCTGAAAAACAGCGTAAGAAAAGCGCTGCTGTCCATTTGCCTTTTGCTCGCTTTGCTTGCAGTAGGGGCAACGCTTTCTCTTACAGTGTTTTTCAAAACTCAGGAAATAACAATTAGCGGAAGCGGTATTTATTCAAGCGATGAAATAAAAAATGATTCAACAATAGATATAGGAGAAAATCTTTTCCTGATAAATTCGCAGGATGTTGAAAAAGAGCTTACTAAAACGCTTCCTTACATATATTCAGTAAAAGTTAAAAAGAAACTGCCATCAACTATTGAACTTACAATTACAGATGCCGTGGTTTCATATTATTATCAAAACAGTGATAAAACATATATATTGCTTGATGATAATTTCAAAGTGCTTGAAAGCAATGCCGCTCAAATTCCGGCAGGGTGCATAGCTATTACGGATACAGCAGTAAAAACCGCAAAGGCTGGCGAAACGATTGTTTTTGAAGATGAAAAAATATCTGAAAACTTAAACTTGCTTGCTCAGGCTGTTAAAAGCACGGGAATGACAGAGGCAACGGCAATCAGCAGCGTTGATTCAAGCCATAACTATATCGTGTATGACGACAGAATTACCTTTGAACTCGGCGAATGCAGTGACCTTGAGAATAAAATATACAGAGGTCTTGCGGCGTGCGACCAGCTAAATGATTCAAGCTCAAATATACGCGGAAAAATGAATTTAACTATTGACAAGCTGTCTCTTATACACATCTGACGCTGCCGACGATCGCATAAGTGTAGATC
>UQFL01000034.1 GCA_900540305.1 uncultured Oscillospiraceae bacterium
GAGATCAGCCTCGGTCTCGTGGGCTCGGAGATGTGTATAAGAGACAGATATAATCCTTTAGTACAAATAACTACGGAGGATTATATCATGCTTTGGTATCATTATGTTTTCGGAGCAGTTTTAATTTTAGTATCTATCATAATTATTGCAGTTGTATTACTTCAGGAGGGTCGTTCACAGAACCTTTCAGGCGCTATTGCCGGCGGTGCTGAAACTTTCCTTGGAAAGACTAAGGCAAGAACGATTGAAGCCAAGCTTGAAAGAATAACAAAATGGCTTATTATTGCTTTCTTTGTTATCGTGCTTGCAGCTTTCCTTATCTTCCTTTTCATTGGTTAAGATTATTTTATAACCTTGCGTTAAGCAAGGTTATTTTTTTTGGTGCAGTGATGAATTATATTATTTTTGATTTAGAGTGGAACAACGCATATGATTATAAAGCCAAAAAAGGCATTAATGAGATTATTGAAATAGGCGCTGTTAAGCTCGACAGAAATCTTAATATCACAGATACTTTTAAACAGCTTATCAAACCCAAGCTTTCAAGAAAACTGTCTAAAAGATTTGTTGATTTAACCTCTATAACACAGGAAGAAATAAATAATAATGGCATTCCGTTTAAGGATGCTATATCTGATTTTGCCCGTTGGGCAGGTGACGGCGCTCTTTTTATGAGTTGGTCAAACAGCGACCTTTATGTGCTTGTTTCAAACTATATTCGCTTTTTCGGCACTTCATATGTACCTTTTATTAAATATTACACTGATGTGCAGAAATATTGCCAGCAATGCGCTGATATTCAGGGCAGGGACCAGGTGAGTCTTGCTCATTGCGCAGAGTTTTTGTCAATTAGCGTTGATAAAGATAATTTGCACAGAGCGCTTGAGGACTGCTATATTGCGGCTGAATGTTTTAAATCAGTTTTTGACAAGGACAAGCTAAAGGGCTTTATCAGCGAATGTGATGAAGATTTTTTCGGACGCCTTGCGTTTAAGCCGTTTATTATAACCAAACCTGTAAGTGAACATTATAACTTTTATAATGAAAAGTTTAGTTGCCCTGCGTGTAATGAGGATATGAAACAGGTGGGCGATGTTCAGCTTATAAATAACTCTTTCAGAACAGTATGTACTTGCAAAAAATGCAAAAAGAAATTCTGGGCTTATGCACGAATTAAAAAGGTGTATGACGGTGTTTCTGTTGCAAAAAGAATAACTAGAATGAGCAAAAATAAATATAATAAAAGTTAACAATTTTTTTCTTTATTTAATTTTACAAATATTGTATAATTAATTAGCTGTTTATATTTCATCTTATAAGGAGGTATGGTTATGGCAAGCGATTACGATGATTTGTTGGAATCATTTATGAATAATTCTGCCAAGGTGTATGACGAAGATAAAATGAATTCTTCATCAAACAAGAGTGAAAAGCCTGCTGCATACATCAAAAGTGAAAATACGGCAAAACAGCATGTTGAAAGAAAACGCACTAAAAATGCTTCAAAGCCGAAAAAGACTAAAAAACCGCCCAAAAAGGTAAGTACCGGTCCTAAATCAAAAGTTGTAAAGATTTTGCTTGGTATTCTACTTATAGTTGCGGTTGTTTGCGTTGTCTGCTTCTCGGTTATTTGTATATATGGTTACAGCTTTGTTCACGGCGACCCTGTATTTAACCTTACTGAAGAGAAGTATTCGCAGAATCAAACATCTTTCATTTACGGCTATGACAGCGATAATAACCCCGTTGAGCTTACAAGACTTCACGGCGAAGAGAACAGAATTTGGGTTGACCTTGACAATATGAGTCCATATCTGCGCTCTGCTTTTATCGCTACTGAAGACCAGCGTTTTGAAAAACATAGTGGTGTTGACTGGATTAGAACAATAGGCGTTATTGTTAAGCCGTCAAACAGAAGCCAGGGCGGTTCAACTATAACACAGCAGTTAATTAAAAACCTTACTGATGAAAATGATGTAACTATTGTCAGAAAGTTTAACGAAATACTTTCTGCATTGAACCTTGAACGAAATTATAATAAAGACGAGATCATTGAGGCTTATCTCAATACAATTTATCTTTCTGAGGGTTGTTACGGTGTTAAAACTGCCTCTGAAAAGTATTTCGGAAAAGATGTTTCTGATTTGAATATTGCGGAGTGTGCTTGTTTAGCGGCGATTACGCAATATCCTTATAAATATGACCCACTTGTAAATCCTGATAAAAACAGAACAAGACAACTTTGGATTCTTAAAGAAATGTATAATCAGGGCTTTATTTCAGAACAAGAATATAATGAAGCTGTAGATTATGAAATGATATTTACTAACAGTGAAAACTATGAGGGAAGCCAGGTTTCTGATTCATCTTCAGCGGGTAATGAAAATGTAATTGATTCATACTATGTTGACTATGTTGTTAAAACTGTTCTTGAAGATTTGCAGAAAATGGGTTACACCGAGAGAAAGGCTAAATCTCTTCTCTACGGCGGTGGTTTGAAGATATATACTGCCATTGATTTCGAGGTTCAGGAAGCAATGGAAGATATATATGAAAACTACAAGAAAATGCCTGATGAAACAGTTCAGGGCGCTATGGTTGTAATGAATTATGAAGGCAGAGTGCTCGGGCTTGTCGGAGGCACAGGAGAGTATTCCGGCTCGCTCAGTCTTAACAGAGCTTTTCAGTCTGAAAGACAGCCTGGTTCAACCATCAAACCTCTTTCAGTATATGGTCCTGCATTTGAAAAGAGCCTTCAGGACGATAATTGTGATATTTACTGGTCAACTCTAATTGAGGATAAACCGCTTAAAAAGGTTGATGGCGATTGGTGGCCGACAAATGAAGGTGGCGGTTATTCAAGTAAAAGTGTAACTATTCAGTACGGTCTTTCAAAATCACTCAATACCGTTTCTGCGAGAACACTTGATAAAATCGGCGTTGACTATTCATTTGATTTTATTTCTCAGCGTTTCCATATTTCAACTCTTGACGAAGTAAAGGACTGCGATTATGCGCCTATGGCAACAGGTTCACTTACTTCAGGTGCAACTGTTCTTGATATGACAGCCGCTTACGCAACTTTCGGTAACGGTGGCGTATATTATGCTCCGTATTGTTACTATAAAATTGAAGATAGCCAGGGCAATGTTCTTATAGAAACAGACCCGTCTTCAACAAAAGAACAGGCACTCAGCGAAAGCACAGGCTGGCTTATGAATAAACTCCTTCAGACAGTTATGACTTCGGGTACAGGTTCATCCTATAAAATTTCTGGCGTTGAGTGCTTTGGTAAAACAGGTACAACAACAGCTTCTAAGGACCGTTGGTTTATAGGTGGTACTCCCGAGTATGTAGCTGCAGTTTGGTACGGTTATGATACGCCAAAAGAAATTAAGTACAGACTTTCACCTAACCCGTCAGGTACTATTTGGAATGTCGTTATGAATAATATTTATGACGCAAAAGGTATTCAGGTATCAGAATTTCCTGAGTATGACGGCATCGTCAGAAAAGCCTATGACCCAAGCAACGGACTTTTGGCTAGCTATTCAAGTGGAGTATACGGCTGGTACGATGTAAATAATCTTCCCGGATATTCTTCTAAAACCGTTCAGTCTAATTCAGATGATGATAGTGATGACAACAGCGAAACAGAGGCGAAAGAAACAACATCTGCCGCTGCACAAGAATCTGAATAAAGATTAAAAAATAATAACAACGGCATCGTTACGGTGCCGTTGTTTTAATATTTAGTTGTATGGTATTAATTTATGATAATTATGGCTGTTGATTACGGCGATGTCAGAACAGGCATTGCCTTTTGTGATAAAAATGAAATTTTGGCGTCTCCGTTTACCGTTATTAATGAAACTTATGCACCGAAACTCGCAAAAAAGGTGTGCGAGATTGCTAAAGAAAATAATGCTGAGCAGATAATTATAGGCTTGCCCGTAAATATGGACGGTACTCAGGGTTACAGATGTGATGAGTGCAAAGCGCTCGGTGATTTGGTGTCTGAGCTTACGGATATTCCCGTTGAGTTTGAGGACGAAAGACTTACCACGGTAATTGCTCATAATTTTCTTTCTCAAAATAATGTAAGAGGTAAAAAAAGAAAAAATACAGTTGACGCTGTTTCGGCAAGCGTTATTTTGCAATCATATATTGACAAAAGAAAAAAGAATATATAAATTATTACTGCCGTATTATTTTACGGTGGTATTGTGGAATTTTCTCTTTTTAAAGTAAGAATAAAAATTGATTTCAGCTTTGTTTTTATATTAATTGCGGCTGTATTTTTCGGGTATGATTATCTGCCGCAAATTTTGCTTTTTTCCGTTCTTCACGAGGCAGGGCATATAATTGCACTTTACTTTTTCAAAGCTCCTCCATACAGAATTGTATTTTCTTTTTTCGGAATAGGTTTGAAATATGAAAACAGGCTTTCGCCGCCCCAGGAAGCAATTATGACAGCTGCGGGTCCTTTTGTGAATTTATTGCTTTATCTCTTTTTGCACGATGAAGTTAATTTATTTTTACTTTTTATAAATCTTTTTCCTGCTTTTCCTCTTGACGGCGGTCGAATTTTAAAATGCGCTTTTCCGTCTTGTTATAAAGCAGTTTCTTTAGTGTTTATTATAATTTTGCTTGCAGTATCAGTATTTTTGCTGATTGAATATAAGATTTTTTCATTGCTGTTTATTGCAGTATATCTATTGATTTTTAATATGAGGTCGTTATGAAAAAATGTGTTGAAAAAATACTTCAGTATGTACAAAAGCCTGCCCGTTATGTCGGCGGTGAACTTAATAGTGTTGTAAAGGACGCTGATAAAGTTGATTTGAGATATGCTTTCTGCTTTCCTGATTTATATGAAATTGGTATGAGCCATCTCGGAATGAAAATTCTTTATTCCCTTGTAAATAGTAGGGAAGACGCATGGTGCGAGCGTGTATTTGCACCCGATACCGATATGGAAGAGCAGATGAGGAAAAATAATGTTCCTTTGTTTGCGCTTGAAAGCGGAGATTATATCAAAGATTTTGATTTAATCGGATTCACTCTTATGTATGAACTTTCATATACAAATGTACTCAACATGCTTGATCTTGCAGGAATTCCACTTAAGTCTGAGGAAAGAAAAGACCTTGCACCGATAATCTGCTGTGGTGGACCTTGTGCCTGCAATCCTGAGCCGATTGCGGACTTCGTTGATATTGTTTTTCTCGGTGACGGGGAAGAGTCCACTATGGAGCTACTTGATTTACTCAAGGAATGTAAAAAGAACGGCGAGTCAAAACTTGAATTTCTCAAAAAAGCTAAAGATATTAGAGGTGTTTATGTTCCCTCATTTTATAAAGACTCCTATAATGAGGACGGTACTTTAAAATCCCTTGAACCGCTTTACGGCGCTCCTGCTAAGGTGAAAAAAGCCGTTGTGTCTGATATGAACACTTGTTTTTATCCCAAGGAATTCGTTGTGCCGTTTATCAGCATTGTGCACGATAGAGCCGTTGAAGAGATTTTCAGGGGATGTATAAGAGGGTGCCGTTTCTGTCAGGCAGGCTTCACATACAGACCAATCAGAGAAAAAAGTGTTGAAACAATAAACAGACAGGCTAAGGATTTGATAAAGTCAACAGGATATGATGAGCTTTCACTTTGCTCGCTTTCCACATCGGACCATAGTTGTGTAAATGAAATGCTCAATTCTCTTATTGACTGGACTGTTAAGGATAAGATAAGTCTTTCTCTGCCGTCTCTCAGAGTTGATAATTTCTCGGACGAGCTTGTGGACAAGCTGAATAAAGTTAGAAAAAGCGGTCTTACTTTCGCCCCTGAAGCGGGAACACAGAGACTTCGTGATGTTATCAATAAAAATGTAAACGAGGAAGAAGTAATCAATACCTGCGTAAAGGCGTTTGATAACGGCTGGACATCGGTAAAACTTTATTTTATGATGGGACTTCCTACTGAAACAATGGAAGATATTGAGGGCATTGCCGATCTCGGTATGAAAGTTGTTCATTCATTCTATAAAAATCCCAACAGACAAAAGGGTACGGGGGTTTCTGTTTCAATAAGCTGTGCTTCATTTATTCCAAAGCCTTTTACTCCTTTCCAGTGGGAGCCTGAGGATACTATGGAAAGCCTGAGGGCAAAGCAGGCTCATTTGCTTGAATCAATACCAACTAAAAAAATCAAAGTTTCTTACCATGAAACGCCAACATCTCTTCTTGAGGGTGTACTTGCAAGGGGAGACAGAAGACTTTGTAATGTTCTCTATGACGCTTACAAACTCGGATGCAAATTTGATTCGTGGGGAGATAAATTTAACTTTGACGGTTGGATGAAAGCGTTTGAAATGAACGGTATAGACCCTTATTTCTATACTCAGCGCAGACGAGATTTCAGCGAACTTCTTCCGTGGGATCACCTCGATTTCGGCGTTTCAAGAAAGTTCCTTGAAAATGAAAACAAAAAAGCGCATGAGAACAAAACAACTCCGCATTGCAGAATAAAATGTGCAGGCTGCGGCGCTAATATGCTTAACGGAGGTCACTGTGATGCGAGAGGTTAGACTGATTTTTTCAAAAACAGACAGATGTAAATATATAAGCCACCTTGATATTAACAGATGTATGGCAAGAGCCCTCACTAGAGCGCATATACCGCTTTGGTACACAGAGGGATTTAATCCTCATCCTTATATGTGTTTTTCTCTTCCGCTTTCTCTCGGAGTAGAAAGTTTATGCGAAAGTCTTGATATTCGTATCGTTGGCGACATAGAAAACGATGAAATAAAAAATAAACTCAATAAAATGTTACCCGACGGAATCAGGATACTTGATGTGTACGATGATTTTCGTGACTGCGCAGAGATTGCCTTTTCTGATTATGTCTTCAAATTTGAGTTCAAAGACAATGAAACCGCTCTTCAAAAGCTCAAAGCTGTTTTGGAAAGCGAGACTATTCCGGCACTTAAAAAGGCAAAACAAGGTCGCAAGAGAGTTCTTAAAGAAACGGATATTAAGCAGTATATTGATAAGTACAATATTTCAATCAGAGACGAGGATATAGTACTCAATATACGCCTTGCCGCAGGGCAGAACAGAAATCTTAATCCTACACTTTTATTTGATACGCTTATCAGGCTTATTGATATGGATTTTGAATGGCGCAGTATTTCAAGAATTGCGCTTCTTGATAAAAATTACAATGTTTTCAAATAAAACACTTGCATTTTGATATGAAATGTGATATATTATTACCGCATTTGTTCCGTTGCTATCCCGCAACGCGTTTAATGCTCTTGCGTTTACAGGCATTTAAGCGGATGGTCCTCTTTCATTTTGTTACGAACATCCGATAAATAAAAAGGAGGAAATTGTAATGGACGCACTTAAACTTATTGCTGAAAGCAGCATGAAAAAAGAACTTCCGTCTTTTTCAATCGGTGATACCGTTAGAGTCGGTGTTCGTATCCGCGAAGGAAAAACAGAAAGAGTTCAGATGTTTGAAGGCACAGTTATCGCTATAAAGGGCTCAGGCATTTCTAAGACCTTTACTGTTCGCCGTGTATCTTACGGTGTAGGTGTTGAGCGTGTATTCCCGCTTCACTCAGCTAATGTGGATTCTGTTAAGGTTATCCGCAAAGGTAAGGTTCGCCGCGCTAAGCTTTATTATCTTCGTGACCGTGTCGGCAAGGCTGCTAAGGTTAAGGAAGACATCTAACAGAATTAACCGCCTCAACGAGGCGGTTTTTTTCATAGTAAATTAATTATTTGCCAAATGGCATCAGCAAGGTTATAATTGTGTTAGGAGTGATAGTTATGCCAGATTTTCAGAAACAGTATGTTCAATGGTTTCCGGGTCATATGGCGAAAACACGCAGAGAAATTAAGGAAAGTTTAAATCTTGTTGACGGCGTTGTTGAGCTTCTTGACGCAAGAATACCTGTTTCGAGCTCTAATCCTGAGCTTTCGGGAATGATAAAAAATAAACCCAGAATCATACTTCTCAATAAATGCGATGTGGCAGACGCAGCCGCTACTCAAATGTGGATAAAACATTTTGAAAGCAAAGGCGCATATGCAATCGCCGTAGACTGCAAAACAGGGAAAGGTTTAAATAAATTCCTGCCCGTGTGCAAAAAAGCACTCGAGGATGTTATTACAAAAAATGAGAAAAGGGGAATGAGCGGCAAATCGTTAAGACTTATGGTTGTCGGTATTCCAAATACAGGTAAATCTTCTTTCATTAACAGAATGGCAGGCAAAAACAAAGCAGTTGTTGCCGATAGGGCAGGTGTAACAAGAAGTAAGCAGTGGTTTTCGGCAGGCTCGGGTATTGAGTTGCTTGACACTCCCGGTGTTTTATGGCCGAAATTTGATGACCCTGAAGTTGGGGACAAGCTTGCGTTTATCGGCTCTGTAAAAGATGAAGTTACCGATATTGAATCGCTCTCCTGCCGTTTGCTTGAGGTGCTTTCAAAAACCCACCCTGAGATGATTGAGGAGAGATATAAAATTTCAGGCGTTTCAGGTTTACAAGGATGGGAAATTCTTGAAATGATAGGTAAAAAGCGTGGATTTTTGATTAAAGGCGGGGAGATAGATTATGAAAGAGCCGCCGCTATTGTATGTGATGAATTCAGAGGAGGAAAGCTCGGCAGAATAAGCCTTGAGCTGCCTTGATTATGGAATGGTTATTGTTTGAAGAAGAGGCAAGACAAAACGGTTATAAAGTGATTTGCGGAGTTGACGAGGCTGGCAGAGGTCCGCTTGCAGGCCCTGTTTATGCCGCCGTAGTAGTTCTTCATGAAGGACAGATTATTGAAGGCGTCAACGATTCCAAAAAACTCTCAGAAAAGAAAAGGGAAGCGCTTTTTGATGAAATCACATCAGTTTGCGCTGATTTTTCAATAGCTAGTGCAAACGAAAAGGAAATAGATGAGATTAACATTTTGCAGGCTACTTTTCTTGCTATGAAAAGAGCGGTAAACGGCTTGAAAACTCTGCCCGATTTGGCGCTTGTTGACGGCAACAGAGCGCCTGATTTAGGCTCTGTTAATGTTGAAACGATAATAAAGGGCGATTCAAAATCACAGTCAATCGCCGCCGCTTCAATACTTGCTAAAGTTTCAAGAGACAGGTTTATGCTGGAGGCGGCGCAGAAATATCCCGAATATTGCTTTGAAAAACACAAGGGATACGGCACTAAGCTTCATTATGAAATGATAGAAAAATACGGTATCTGCGAAATACACAGAAAATCTTTTCTTAAAAAGGTGCTTATGAATGAACAGTAAGGGCAAACTTGCCGAAATGAAAACCTGCGAATATCTTCAAAAGAAAAAATATACGCTTGTAGACTTTAATTACATAACAAAATTCGGCGAGATTGACCTTATTATGACTAAGGGCAAATATATCTGTTTTATCGAAGTGAAAATGCGCTCGGAAAAGTCGTTTGCAAGACCGTGCGAATATGTTGATGATTTTAAGCAGAGAAAAATCATTTCTGCCGCTAAAATTTATTTATCAACACATAAGACGGATTTACAGCCGAGATTTGATGTTGCTGAGGTCTTTTGTGAAAATAATAGAATTAAATCTATAAAATACCTTGAAAATGCGTTTGAATTATATTAAAATTATATTAAAATATTTTAAAGATTTTTTAAGGAGCTTTATTATGCTGTATACATCGACAAGAGATAAATCAATAAAAGTTTCCGCCGCAGAGGCGATTACACAGGGTATAAGCAACGAGGGCGGCCTTTTTGTTCCCTGTGAGCTTCCTCAGTTCTCAATGCAGGAAATTGAGAATATGGCGAAAATGTCATATATAGAAAGAGCAAAAACTGTACTCGCTCAGTTTTTAACAGACTTCACTGAAGAAGAGCTTGATTACTGCGTTAACGGCGCATACGGCGGTTCAAAGTTTTTATCAGACGCCGTTGCTCCCACAGTTAATATTGACGGCAATAAGAATATTCTTGAATTGTGGCACGGTCCTACCTGTGCTTTCAAGGATATGGCACTTCAGCTTCTGCCTTATCTTATGACCGTTTCTGCAAGAAAAACTGCCGAGGGTAAGACTATTGTAATTCTTGTTGCAACATCGGGCGACACAGGTAAAGCCGCTCTTGAAGGCTTCAAGGATGTTGATAAAACAAAGATTCTTGTTTTCTATCCTGAGGACGGCGTTTCTCCAATGCAGAAGCTTCAGATGGTAACTCAGGAAGGTGAAAATGTTTCAGTATGTGCTATAAAGGGTAATTTTGACGATGCTCAGAGCGCAGTTAAATCTATATTTACAAATGCTGAAATTAAAGAAAAACTTGCAGAAAAAAATATGATGTTCTCTTCTGCAAACTCAATCAACTGGGGCAGACTTGTTCCGCAGATAGTATATTATTTCTCAACTTACTGCGACCTTATCAATATGGGCAAAATTTCTGCGGGTGACGCTATCAATGTTGTTGTTCCCACAGGTAATTTCGGCAATATTCTTGCAGGCTATTACGCAAAGAAGATGGGTGTTCCGATTAAGAAACTTATTTGTGCTTCAAACTCGAATAATGTTCTTACTGATTTCCTCAAAACAGGCGTTTATGACAGAAACAGAGATTTCTATACCACAACTTCACCGAGTATGGATATTCTTATTTCTTCAAATCTTGAAAGACTCCTTTACCATATGAGCGGTGAAGATGACGCTCTTATCAGAGACCTTATGGGGAGCCTTTCTGAAAACGGCAAATACACTGTTTCTGATGAACTCAAAAACAGTATCCAAAGCGTTTTTGACGCAGGATTTGCAACTGAAAACGAAGTTGACGAAACAATCAAAAACCATTTTGATAAATACGGCTATCTTTGCGATACACACACAGCTGTTGCAGTTCATGTTTACGACGAATATGTAAAGAGAACAGGCGATGATGTTCCCACGGTTGTTGATTCAACTGCTTCGCCTTATAAATTCTCAAAGAGTGTTCTCTCTGCTGTTCTCGGCGGCAAGACACCTGACCTTGACGAGTTTGAAATGGTAAATGAGCTCAATTCAGTAACAAAGGCTCAGGTACCTGCTCCACTCGCTGCATTGAAAGAGAAGAAAGTTAGATTCAACAATGTTTGCGATAAAAAAGATATGAGCGAAATGGTTTTCAGTCTTCTTGATTTATAAAAATATTTAACGGCTCTGCGTCAACAGGGCCGTTAATTTGTCATTTACTGAATTGTTCTCAAATACGTTTATTTGCAGTTTGAACCGTTTCCGCACTGGAATGTTTCACATTTTGTTTCCATTGTTGTCATGGCGCTGCTGTTGCCGACTGTGATATGACCCGCATTGCAGGTGTTGTCGCAGTTGTGGTGTACGCAGTTCTTAACCTCACAGGAAATTCCTTTAATTTCGTTCATTTTTTTCACTCCCTTCAATTATATTTTTTCATAAATTTGTTTAATTATTCGATTTTTATTTTTAACAGAAAGGATGACTTATGTCTCTTTTTGCTATTGCGGATACTCATTTGTCTTTCGGTACAGATAAGCCTATGGATACTTTTGAAGGCTGGCAGAATTATACCCAAAAACTGGAAACTAATTGGAATAAAGTAGTTGCCGAAAACGATGATGTGCTTATTGCCGGCGATATAAGCTGGGCAATGAATTTTGATGAACTTGTAGCTGATTTTCAGTTTCTTGAAAAGCTTAACGGAAACAAAATAATACTTAAAGGTAATCACGATTATTGGTGGAATACCGTTTCGAAAATGAATAAATTTCTTTTGGAAAACGAGTTTAAAACCATAAAATTTTTATATAATAATTCTTATGACTGCGCAGGAGTTTCCATCTGCGGCACGCGAGGCTGGATGCTTGAAAATGAAGATGAAGACAACGAAAGAATACTTCTTCGTGAGATTGGCAGACTAAAAAGAAGTCTTGACAGCGCGCAAAACGAGCAGAAAATAGTATTTCTTCATTATCCGCCTGTTTCTCAAAATTCTTGCTGTAATCGTATAGTTGATGTTTTGAATGAATACGGTATAAAAAAATGTTTTTTTGGGCATCTTCACGGTGAGGCTGCTAAATATGTGCTGGAGGGAAATATAAACGGCATTGATTACAGACTGATTTCCTGTGACAGACTGAAATTTACACCTTATTTAATTTTAAAATACTGAATTTTTCTTGAAAAAGCATAATATATATGCTATAATGCCTATTCGGTGATATATAAATTATTTTAATTATATTAAGGAGAGTTAAATAATGGCACTTAAATCATCAAATAAAATTGACACCAATACTTATGAAATTGAACTTACTATCGACAGCGATTCGTTCAAAAAAGCTTGCACACAGGCATATCTTAAGGACAGAAAAAACATTCAGCTTCCCGGCTTCCGTAAAGGCAAGGCTACTCAGGGAATGATTGAAAAGATGTATGGCGAGGGCGTATTCTTTGAGGATGCTCTTGATATTCTTTATCCCACAGCAGTTTCAGAGGCTTTTGAAGAGGCTGGTCTTGAAGTTGTTGACGCTCCGTTTGATCTTGAAGTTCCCGTTATGAGCAAGAATGACGGCGTTGAAATGAAAATGAAAGTTACTACATATCCCGAAGTAAAACTCGGTGATTATAAAGGCCTTAAGGTTGCTAAGCTTTCAACAGAAGCAAGCGACGAGGATGTTGATAACGAACTCAAAGCTATGCAGGACAGAAACTCACGCCTTATCGTTGCTGATGACAGAGAAGCTCAGAATGGCGATACAGTTACAATCGATTTCGAGGGTTTTGTTGACGGCGTTGCTTTTGACGGCGGAAAAGGCGAGAATTATCCTCTTGAACTTGGCTCAGGTTCTTTCATTCCCGGATTTGAAGATCAGGTTGCAGGACACAAGATTGATGAGGAATTTGATGTTAATGTAACATTCCCCACAGAATATGCAGAAGAACTTGCAGGTAAAGACGCTGTATTCAAATGCAAAATCCACGAGATTAAGGCTAAGGAGCTTCCCGAACTTGACGATGAGTTTGCAAAGGATGTTTCTGAGTTTGATACACTTGATGAACTCAAAGCAGACCTCAAAAAGCAGATTTCAGAAAAGAAAGCTGAAGATGCTAAGAGAGATATGGAAAATCAGCTTCTTGAGCAGATTTGCGAGAACATGGAAGTTGAAATTCCCGAGTGCATGTTCACAAAGAGACAGGACGAAATGGTTCAGGATTACTCTTACAGACTTCGTTCACAGGGTCTTGACCTTGACACCTATCTTAAATATCTCGGCCAGGATATGGACTCTTTCAAAGAGACATTTAAGGACGGTGCTGAAAAGCAGGTTAAGGTTGCAATCGCTCTCAGAGCTATAATTGAGGCTGAAAACATCGAGGCAACAGAGGAAGATATCAACGCTGAAGCTGAAAAGATTGGTGCACAGTACGGTATGGATGCTGAGCAGGTTAAGAAAGTTCTTGCTGCTGAGCAGATTGCTGACGATGTTAAGAGAAATAAGGCTGTTGACATCATTGTTGATTCAGCTATTGCCGAGTAATTAAATCGGTTTACAAATATTTAATTTTAAGGAAAGTGATTAAGTATGGCTTTAGTACCCTATGTAGTTGAGCAGACCGGAAACGGCGAACGCTCTATGGATATTTTTTCCAGACTTCTCAATGACAGAATTATTGTTCTTTCTGATGAAGTTAACTCACAGACAGCTTCTCTTGTAGTAGCACAGCTTCTGTTTCTTGAGGGTCAGGATAATGAAAAGGATATCAATCTTTATATCAATTCTCCCGGCGGCTCTGTAACTGACGGTATGGCTATTTATGATACAATGCAGTATATCAAGTGCGATGTTTCTACAATTTGTATCGGTATGGCTGCTTCAATGGGTGCGTTTCTTCTTTCCAGCGGCGCAAAGGGCAAAAGAATCTGTCTTCCCAATGCAGAGGTAATGATTCATCAGCCCCTCGGCCAGACAAAGGGTCAGGCTACTGAAATTGAAATTGCCGCAAACCATATTCTTCGCACTAAGAAAAAACTCAATACAATCCTTGCTGCAAACTGCGGAAAAACAGTTGAAGAAGTAACAAGAGATACCGAGAGAGATAACTGGCTCACAGCTCAGGAAGCTCTTGAGTACGGTCTTGTTGACAAAGTTATAGACAAAAGATAATTTGCGGGGTTTGTTCTTATATGTCAAGAGATGAAATTAATAATCAGATAGCAAGATGTTCTTTCTGTGGTAAATCTGAAGCTATGGTTCACAAACTTATTGAGGGACCGGGCGTATTTATCTGTGACGAGTGCATAGATACTTGCGTTGAGCTTCTCGAAAATTCCTCAGACCCAGCTCAGAAAAAGAGCACGGAAAAGGATATTGTTCTTCCTAAACCGCAGGAAATTAAGGATAAGCTTGATGAATATGTTATCGGGCAGGATGAAGCAAAGAAAGCCCTTTCGGTAGCTGTTTACAATCATTATAAAAGAATTTATTCTGGTTCTTCAGCGAATGATGTTGAGCTTCAGAAAAGTAATATTTTGCTTCTCGGTCCCACAGGCGTAGGTAAAACAATGCTTGCTCAAACGCTTGCTAAAATATTGAATGTTCCGTTTGCAATTGCAGATGCAACAACGCTTACAGAGGCTGGCTATGTCGGCGAAGATGTTGAAAACATTCTTTTAAGGCTTATTCAAGCTGCAGATTTCGATATTGAAAAGGCTCAGCGCGGTATTATCTATGTTGATGAAATAGATAAGATTTCCAGAAAATCAGAAAACCGCTCAATAACAAGAGATGTAAGCGGCGAGGGAGTTCAGCAGGCGCTTCTTAAAATCCTTGAGGGAACAGTTTCAAATGTTCCTCCCACAGGCGGCAGAAAGCATCCTCAGCAGGAATTTATTCAGATAGATACAACAAATATCCTGTTTATCTGCGGCGGTGCTTTTGACGGCATTGAAAAAATCATTCAAAAGCGCATCGGTTCAAAATCTTTGGGCTTCGGCGCAAATGTTGATAAGGTTGATGTTGACGAAAATAAAATTCTTCACAGTGTAATTCAGCACGACTTGGTTAAATACGGTCTGATCCCCGAACTTATCGGCAGAATTCCTGTAATTACCGTGCTTGATAACCTTGATAAGGAAGCGCTTGTCAACATAATGACTGAGCCTAAAAATTCAATTATTAAACAGTATAAAAAACTGTTTGACCTTGACGGCGTTACTATTGAATTTGAAAAAGAAGCTCTTGAGGCGGTTGCTGATATTACTCTTGAAAGAAAAACAGGCGCAAGAGGACTTAGAAGTGTTCTTGAGAATGTACTCAAAAACCTTATGTTCACAACGCCGAGTGACAGTACCATTGAAAAAATCGTAATTACCGAGGGTACTGTTAGAAACGGTGATGAGCCTGAAATAACAAGAAATCCGAATAAGACTGCTAAAATATTAAAGGCTTCGGATTTGAAAAATGCATAATTTTTGAAAGGCAAGTAAAATACTTGCCTTTTATTTATTTATATTATATAATACAACTACTGTATTAGGTGATAGATTATGGATAATGAAATTATGAATGAAAATTATATAGATTTACCCGTTGTGCCTTTGAGGGGGCTTGTTGTTTTCCCTGAAATGGTGCTTCATTTTGATGTAGGCAGAAAGAAAAGTGTTGCCGCTATAAAAAACGCAATGAAAAGCGGAGATAAAGTTTTTCTTGTTGCTCAGAAAGACCCGTCTGTTGATGAGCCTTCTATCGATGATTTGTATGAAATCGGCGTTATTTGCAGCATCAAACAGATGATTAAAATCCCAAATTCTGAAAATCTCCGTGTAGTTGTTGAGGGGGAAAAGCGTGCAATCCTTTTTGCGTTTTCCCAGCTAAGACCTTTTATTACAGGCACAGTTTGTGTTATTGACGAACCTGAAAGCGAACCTGAAAACGAAGAAAATGCGTATATAAGAGCGCTTAAAAAGGAATTTGAACGCTATTCTACATATGTTCCTAAAGTTTCAAACGATGTTAAAGTAAAAGTTATTTCAATTAAAGACGCAGGCAAACTTTGTGATTATATCTGCACTAACTGTTTCTTTGAGTATGCGGAAAAACAAAGCGTGCTCGAAACAATTCCTATCAAAGAAAGACTCGCTAAACTCTTTGTTATTCTTAATAAAGAAAATTCAACCCTTGAGATAGAAACAGAAATTCACGAAAAGGTTCAGGAAAATATTGATAAAAACCAAAGAGAGTACTATCTCAGAGAGGAAATGAAAGTCATCGGCGAAGTTTTGGGAGATACGGATAATCCCATTGAGGAAGCCGATGAATACAAAAAGAAAATTAACGCTCTTGAATGCAGTGATGAGATTAAGCAGAAATTAATCTCTGAGTGCAACAAGCTTATGAAAATGCCGCAGGGTTCTCACGAGGGCACGGTTGTAAGAAATTATCTTGACAAGTGTGTTGAGATTCCTTTCGGCAAATATACTAAAAATTCAATAAATCTTGAAAAGAGCAGAAAGCTTCTTGATAAGGAGCATTATTCTCTCGACAAGGTAAAGGAAAGAATAATTGAATCCCTTGCGGTTTACAAGAGAAATCCTGATTTTTCGGGCCAGATACTCTGCCTTGCAGGCCCTCCGGGGGTTGGTAAAACCTCAATAGTAAAGAGCCTTGCAAAGAGTATGAACAGAAATTATGTCAGAATCGCTCTCGGCGGTATTCATGACGAGGCTGAAATTCGAGGTCACAGACGCACATATATAGGCGCTATGCCCGGCAGAATTATAGACGCTGTTATAAAAAGCGGAGTTTCAAATCCTCTCATTCTGCTTGATGAGATTGACAAAGTGGGCAACGATTATAAGGGTGACCCTGCGTCTGCTCTTCTTGAGGCGCTCGATCCTGAGCAGAATTTCAGCTTTAATGACCATTACATAGATTTTCCTGTAGATTTAAGCAAAGTGCTTTTCATTACAACGGCAAACGATGTTTCTGCTATCCCTGCTCCTTTGAGAGACAGAATGGAAATAATAGAGCTTTCTTCATACACGGCAGAAGAAAAATTTCATATTGCAAAAGATTATCTTCTTAAAAAAGAAATGAAAAAGCACTGCCTTAACTCAAAAGAGTTTAAAATAAGTGCAAGTGCAATTAAGACGGTTATAGATTGCTACACTTCCGAAGCGGGTGTAAGAAATCTTGAAAAGAATATTGCAACACTTTGCAGAAAAGCCGCTGTTAAACTTGAAAGCGGAGAAGAAAGCTTTAGTGTTACTGATAAAAACCTTGAGGAATTGCTTGGCCCTAAAAAATATTCAAAAGAAAAAATTCCGAGTCGTGACCTCGTGGGCACTGTTAACGGACTTGCATGGACAAGCGTTGGCGGAACATTGCTTCCGATTGAAGTATCAGCCTTGAAAGGCAGCGGGAAAATTGTTTTGACAGGCAACCTCGGCGATGTTATGCAGGAGAGTGCAAAAACTGCAGTTTCCTATATTCGCTCTGTGTGTGAAAACTACGGAATAGACTGTGATTTTTATAAAAATTACGACATTCATATTCACGCACCTGAAGCCGCAATACCTAAGGACGGTCCGTCAGCAGGTCTTGCAATTACTACCGCCCTTGTTTCAGAACTTACTGGAATACCTATTAGGCGAGATGTTGCGATGACGGGTGAAATAAGTCTTAAAGGCAAGGCTTTGCCGATAGGCGGTCTTAAAGAAAAAAGTATGGCGGCTTATAAGGCAGGCTGTACAACAGTCATTATTCCTTTTGATAATGTTAAAGATCTTGCCGAAATATCAGATGAAGTTAAGTCGGGAGTAGAGTTCATTTCCGTTAAATCTTTTGAAGATGTTGCAGGATATGCGCTCAAATATCTTCCCGAAAGAAACAAAAAAGCAAAGGCAAATATAATCAAAAATCATTCAAACAATAACGGAGAGGCGGTTACACAGTAAATGAATTTTAATAAAGCTGAGTTTGACAGGTCTTTCGGCGTTTCAGCGCAGATACCTTTATCAAATGAGCCTGAGATAACATTCGCGGGCCGCTCAAATGTGGGTAAAAGCTCTCTCCTAAACAAGCTTTTCAGCAGAAAAAATCTTGCGAGAGTAAGTTCTGTTCCCGGAAAGACAATTACAATTAATTTTTATAATGTTGACGGGCACAGATTTGTAGATTTGCCAGGCTACGGATACGCTAAAATCTCAAAAGCTGAGAGAGACAGATTTGCTGAGCTTATGGAGGGCTACTTCCAAAGCGGAAGAAATATTGCGCTTGTTGTTCAGTTAATTGATATGCGTCATAAACCGACTGCTGACGATATCGGTATGATTTCGTTTTTGCAGAATTTTGAAATTCCGTTTATTGTAGTTCTCACAAAGGCGGATAAGCTTAAAAAGAAAGAATATATAAATCGTCTTGAATCAATTCAAACAGAACTTGATAATCCTGAATATCCCGTTATTCCGTTTTCGGCAGTAACAGGGCAGGGGACAGATGAAATTAAGAGCTTGATTGAAAAAGCCATTATAGGAGGATAATATGTCTAAAACACCATTTCTTACAAAAGAAAAAGCACAGGAAATTATTTCTCAGTTTCCAACACCTTTTCATATCTATGATGAAAAAGGTATCAGAAAAAATGCAGAGGATTTAAAGAAAGCATTTTCTTGGAATAAAGGCTATAAGGAGTATTTTGCTGTAAAGGCTACTCCCAATCCGTTCCTTATCAATATACTTCGTGAATACGGCTGCGGATGCGACTGTTCTTCAAAAACTGAGCTTATGCTCGCTAAAACAATCGGCGCAGTTGGTAACGATATAATGTTTTCTTCAAACGATACTCCTGTTGAGGAATTCAAATACTGTAATGACCTCGGCGGTATCATTAACCTTGACGATATTACACACATTGAAGCTGTTGAAAAAGCATGCGGCAAGTTACCTAAAAAAATGAGCTGCCGCTACAATCCCGGCGGTGTGTTTAAAATCAGCAACGGTATTATGGACAACCCCGGCGACGCTAAATACGGAATGACAAAAGAGCAGATTTTTGAAGCTTTCAGAATTATGAAAGAGAAGGGAGTAGAGGAGTTCGGTATTCACTCTTTCCTTTGCTCAAATACTGTTACTAATGAGTATTATCCGCTTCTTGCAAAAGTTCTTTTTGAACTCGCTGTTGAGCTTAAAGAAAAGCTTGATGTTAAAATCTGCTTTATCAACCTTTCAGGCGGTGTTGGTATTCCTTATCTTCCTGATCAGGAACCCAACGATATTTATAAAATAGGTGAGGGTGTTCATAAGGTTTATGACGAAGTCCTTGCACCTGCTGGAATGGACGATGTTGCAATTTATACAGAGCTCGGCAGATTTATGATGGGCCCTTACGGCGCACTTGTTACAACAGCAATCAATCAGAAGCATATTCACAAGGAATATATCGGTGTTGACGCTTGTGCCGCTAACTTAATGCGCCCTGCAATGTACGGCTCATATCATCATATTACTGTACTTGGCAAGGAAAATGCTGAGTGTGACCATAGATACGATGTAACAGGTTCTCTTTGCGAAAATAATGATAAATTTGCAATAGACAGAATGCTTCCTGAAATTGAAATGGGCGATATTCTCTTTATTCACGATGCGGGCGCTCACGGATTTTCTATGGGTTATAACTATAACGGCAAACTCAGATCAGCAGAGATTCTTCTTTGTGAAGATGGCTCTGCAAAGCTTATCAGAAGGGCTGAAACTCCGAAAGATTATTTTGCTACTTTTGACTGTTTTGATTTTTACAATAAGCTTATAAGCGAATAATTTTAATTATACAGAGTGCGTTTTGTGCGCACTCTGTATTTTTTTATTAAATCACTTTACTTTCAAACTTTAGTGTGTTAAAATAAAGTGTATTTTTTAGTGGGGTGAAATTATGCCTTTTAAGAGAAATGACGAAAATTTAAATTTCCTTTTTAAATCAATTCTTCAGCTTGAGAATATTGATGAGTGTTATGATTTTTTTGAGGATCTTTGCACCGTTCAGGAACTTAAATCCCTCAGTCAGAGAATTGTTGTTGCAAAAATGCTTTCCGAAAAATGCGTATATACAGATATTGTAGCTAAGACGGGAGCTTCTACTGCAACTATCAGCAGGGTTAACAGAAGCCTTCAGTATGGCTGTGACGGATACGATAAAATCTTTGAAAGATTAAAAGAAAGCAAAGATAATGAGCAGTTATGATTTTCTTGCCGACTTTTATGACGAACTTACAGAGAATGTTGAGTACGACAAGAGGGCAGAATATATATATTCGCTCCTCAAGGAGTACGGTGTTTCAGACGGATGCCGTATTCTCGACCTTGCGTGCGGTACAGGTTCTCTTATGTGCAGATTTCAAAATTTCGGATTTAAGGTTATAGGACTTGACGCAAGTGATGAAATGCTTATCCGTGCTGATTCAAAGTGTTTCGGAAAAGCTACACTCTTAAAATCACAAATGCAGGATTTTCAGCTTCCTGAAAAGGTAGCCGCCTGCGTGTGTTCGCTTGATTCAATAAATCATTTGTCAAGCGAGGAAGATGTCAGAGACACTTTTAAAAGCGTCAAAAACAGCCTCTCAGACGGCGGATTGTTCATTTTCGATGTAAATACTGTTTATAAACACAATATAGTACTAGCTGATAATACATTTGCCTTTGAGGGTGACGATTATTTTATCTGCTGGGATAATGAGCAGTTGGGCGACAATACGGAAAGAATAATCATTGATATTTTTGTTGAAGACAACGGTCTTTACAGAAGATTTACCGAGGACTTCAATGAAAAGGCATATGAAACTGATAAATTGCTGAGTTTACTTGAGCCGTATTTTGATGTTCTCGGAGTTTTTGATGATTTATCAAAAAACAGTCCTAAATACGATTCTGAGAGAATATACTTTGTATGTAAAGGAAAAAACAATGGGTAAAATTGTAAGATATATAACAGAGGACGGCAGTGCATTTATTATTGCCGCCGATTCAACTGACATGGTTGCTCATATGGAGCAGATACACAAACCATCCGCCGCTGTAACGGCAGGTATGGGGAGGCTTCTCACAGCGGCTTCTATGATGGGTATTATGTTAAAAGGCAAGGATGATACTGTTACACTTCGTTTTAACGGTAACGGCCCTGCAGGCGCTGTCATAGCTGTTTCTGACAGTCAGGGTAACGGCAGAATAAGCATTGAAAATCCAATAGTTGAGCTTCCTCTAAACAGTAAAGGAAAACTTGATGTAAGCGGCGCTTTGGGCAATTCAGGTTATCTTTATGTAGTTAAGGATATAGGGCTTAAAGAGCCGTTTGTGGGCACTACAGAGATTGTAAGCGGCGAGGTAGCAGAGGATATAACAAATTATTACGCTGTATCTGAGCAGACGCCAACAGTTTGCTCATTAGGCGTACTTATTAACCCTGACCTTACAGTAAGATGCTCAGGCGGTTTTCTTATTCAATTACTTCCGGGATGCCCTGATGAAATTATTGATGTTATCGAAAAGAATATATCTGATTTACCGCCCGTGTCATCAATGCTTGATTCGGGAATGACACCCGATGAAATTGCTGTTAAAGCTATGAACGGACTTGATATACAGAAACTCGATGAAGAAAAATTTGAATATAAGTGTAATTGTTCAAGAGAAAAAGCGCAGCGTGCTCTAATGTCTGCAGGTATTGAAACACTTAATGAAATGGCGAATGAAGATAAGCCGACAACTGTTGAATGCCACTTCTGCGAAAAGGATTATAAGTTCTCTCCCGACGATATAAAAAAAATAATAAAAAATCTAAATTAATTAAAAAAAAGTGTTGACTTTTGAGTTGTAATATAGTATTATAATCATCGTTGTGGCAAGCAACAGATGGGAGCATAGCTCAGCTGGGAGAGCATCTGCCTTACAAGCAGAGGGTCACAGGTTCGAGCCCTGTTGTTCCCACCAAGCCGCTTTTTAAGCGGCTTATTTTTTTGCCTAAAATCAGTTTTTATGCTGTTCTCTGTATTCCCTCGGTGTTATGCCCTTGTATTTCTTGAACAGCTTTGTAAAGTAATTAACATCAAGTATTCCGCATTTTTGCGCTACTGTCTGAATTTGCAGATTGCTTGTTTGAAGCAAAAGCGCTGCCTTTTCCATTCTCTTTTCATTTATATAATCAGTTAAATTTTTTCCTGTTTCTTTCTTGAAATGAGAGGATAAATAGCTGGGGCTTACGCTTAAAAGCTCTGCTTGTGTTTTAAGGCTTAAATCTGCGGTCAGGTTTGCGTCAATTCGTGTGAGTACCTTTTGAACAATTAGGGAATACCCCTTGGCGCAGTGGCGCTGAACAAGGCGGCAGTATTTGTTTACCATTTCACGCATAAGCGAATCGCCGTCTTTTGCAGACTGCATATTTTGAATTTTAATTGAAAAATCGGTGGAAATCCTGTCTATGTAAAGCGGATGAACGCTTCCGTATTCAGCGGCTTTCCTTAAAATAATATTCAGTATTATCATATAGTACTGAATATTTTTTATTTCGTCCTCAGTTCGTTTTTCTATGGCGTCCTGTGCAAAAGAGCCCATCATCATCATTTCTGCCTTGTGAAGCATACCCTGAGATACGGCAGACATAAGTGCGTTTTCGGTTTCATATCTTTCTTCAAGTACATTTATATCAAGCGGAGTGAATTTTTCTTCCTTTTGTTCTGCAATTCTTTCAAAAAAATAATCCTCGCCTGTGTCAAGTTCATCAATCGTCTCAAGCTTATAATTTCTGCTGCTGCCGAAAATTGTTTCTGCAAGAGCGTTTACCGCAGCATATAAAAGGTTTTCATTATCTATATATGGAACACTTGTATAACTGTCTCTTATACACATCTCCGAGCCCACGAGACCGAGGCTGATCTCGT
>UQFL01000035.1 GCA_900540305.1 uncultured Oscillospiraceae bacterium
GCAGCGTCAGATGTGTATAAGAGACAGTTTAAGGATAAGTGTCAAGTATGAAAAAAATATTTATTTTACTTATAACTGTTGCGATGCTGTTCGCAGGGTGCAGTATAAGCGAACAAAAACCTCAGTCAAATAATACCCAGACTGATTATGTTAAATCCGTGTGGATGACTTATTTTGAACTTGAAAAATTCACAACAGAAAATGAAACTGCTGATGATTTCAAAAAAGCCATTACTAACGCATTTGAAGAAATAGCCGATTTCGGACTTAATACGGTAACGGTGCAGGTAAGACCCTGTGCAGACGCATTTTATAAGTCTGAATATTTTCCTGTTTCAAAATACTGTTTCGGAAAACAGGGGAGTGAGCTTCGCTATGACCCGCTCGAAATCATGGTTAACGCTGCACATGAGACAGGGTTGAGAATCGAAGCGTGGATAAATCCTTACCGAGTATCGCAGGACAGCGATACATCGCAACTAAGTGAAAATAACATTGCGCTTCGATGGCTTAATGATGATAGTAAAAAGAATAATGTGTACATTGATGAAAAAATCTATTTCAATCCTGCAAGCCAAGAGGTTACAGAACTTATAACTAACGGCGTCCGTGAAATTGTAGAAAATTATGCTGTTGACGCAATACATTTCGACGATTATTTTTACCCGACAGTTAAAGAAGAAATAGACGAGCAGCAGTATTCCGAATATTTAAATACAGGCGGCGAACTTTCCCGTGATGATTGGCGCCGTGAAAATGTATCATCAATGGTAAAATCGGTATATGACGCAATCAAAGAAATAAATCCTGAAGTTCAATTCGGAATAAGCCCTCAGTCAAATGTTAATACGGATTATAATAATCTTTACGCCGATGTAGAAAAATGGGCTTCAGAGGACGGATATGTTGATTACATATGCCCCCAGATATATTTCGGCTTTTACAACGAAGTTCAGCCGTTTATGCGAACTGCGCAGGAGTGGAACGACAGAACAACAAGCGCAAAGCTTTATGTAGGACTTCCGCTTTATAAGGCAGGCGCAAAAGATGAATTTGCATCAGCTGACCAAGATTACGCTATCAATGAATTTATTGAAAACAACAACATAATTTCCCGACAGATAACTTATCTTGAAAGTCTGAGCAATGCAAAAGGATATTATATATATTCATACAGTTATCTTGTAGATACCGAAAACGAAGCCGTTATGAACGAAGTTGAAAATATTAAAAATCTAAATTAGCAAAGCACATATCATCGCTGACTTTTTCAATAATACATTCAGCTTCTACACCTATAATATCTTCATCGCTTATCACTTCAACAGGGGTATAATTTTTTGTATATCCTCTGTATGTGTTTTCTGCTATTTCATTTTCAAACAGCACACATACTTTTTGACCGATAAGTGACTTCATAAAACTTTCACGAATTTTTGCGGTTTCTTCAATCATAATTTCCGCTCTGCGTTTTTTCTCCTCAGGAGTTACGGAATCGCCTTTTCTTGATGCGGCAGTTCCTTTTCTTTCTGAGTAGGGGAAAGTGTGTACTTTTTCAAATGCTATGGATTTTACAAAATCAAGACTTACAGTAAAATCTTCTTCGCTTTCCTCATTAAAGCCAACCATAACATCGGTTGTGATAGCGCAGTCATCAAATGTATTTCTGAGTTTTGTGCATAACTCAGCATATTCATCAGCTGTATAATGCCTGTTCATATTTTTAAGCGTTTTAGAGCATCCGCTTTGAAGCGATATATGAAACTGTGGGCAAAACTTTTCTACTTCAGAAAGACCTTTGATAATATCATCTGTTATGTGGTCGGGCTCGAGACTGCCGAGCCTGACCCTTTTTATATTTTCATTTTCTGCACAGATTTTAACTGCGTCAACAATGTTGAAATCCTCGCCCTTTCCGTAAGCAGAGAGATTTATTCCAACTAAAACTATTTCCTTAATACCATTTTTTGCAAGCTCATTAACTTCTGTTCTTAGCGTATCAGGTGATTTTGAGCGTACTCTGCCTCTGCTTTCGGGAATTATGCAGTAAGAGCAAAAACGGTCGCATCCGTCCTCAATCTTCACAAAAGCTCTTATTCTTTCGCTGAATTTTGAAATTGAGCAATCTGCAAACTTTTCACCGCTTTCGTGACGGCTTATTTTTACAAGTCTATTGTGGCTTGTATTATAATCATTTATCAGTTTTAAAATATCGTTATTATTTTTATTTCCCAAAACTATGTCCGCTTCTTTAAGACTCTCAGCTTTCTCAGGAAACGCCTGAGGCATACAGCCCGTAAGAATAACTACAGAGTCAGGATGAAGCCTTTTAAATCTACGGATGCTTTGGCGAGTTTTCTGGTCTGCCGTAGCAGTTACCGTGCATGAATTAATTATATAGTAATCTGCTTTTTCATCAGGCTCTACGATTTCAAATCCCGCCTTGTTAAGCAGTTCAGCCATATATTCGCTTTCAGTCTGATTTACTTTACATCCAAGTGTATAAAATGCAGCTTTCATTAAAATTCTCCGATTTTTTCTTTATATTATATCAAAACAAGGTTATCTTTACAATAATATTTGAATATGAATTACTGGTGATTTTATGAAAAAAATATTATGTTATATTCTCACATTATGCCTGCTTATGTCCTCAAGCATATGCGTATTTGCGCAGGATGAAAATGCAGATACCAATTCAGCTAACGAAAACGGAATTGTTGATTATTCTAAATCTTCAATTCTTATGTGCGCTGATACGGGAGACATTATTTATGAAAAAAATGCTTACGAGCATGTTTCTCCTGCTTCTGTAACAAAGCTTATGAGTATGCTTTTGGTGCTTGAAGCTATTGACAGCGGTAAAATTACGCTTGAAGATAAGGTTACGGCGGGCGAGAACGCCGTAGCAATGGGCGGCTCGCAAATATGGCTTGAAGTCGGCGAAACTATGACTGTTGAAGAACTGCTTAAAGCAGTTATAGTAGCTTCTGCGAATGATGCCTGCACTGCTTTGGGCGAGTATATTGCAGGTTCATCAACCGCTTTTGTTTCAATGATGAACGAAAGAGCAAATTCACTTGGTCTTGAAAACACAAATTTTGAAAACTGTACGGGTCTTGACGATACTGCAACAAACCATTATTCATGCGCATATGACCTTGCCGTAATTGCGAGAGAAGTTCTAACTCACGAACTTGTATTCAATTATTCTACTATTTGGCTTGATTATTTAAGAGACGGAGAAACAGAACTGAATAACACAAATAAGCTTGTAAACACATACACCGGCATAACGGGCTTAAAAACAGGAACAACATCGAAAGCGGGCTTCTGTGTATGCGCAACAGCAAAAAGAGAAGATATGAACCTAATTGCTGTTGTATTGGGTGCCGAAACAGGCGACAAGCGATTTGAAAGCGCGGTAAATCTTCTTGATTTCGGTTTTGCAAACTATGAAATATTCGTTCCTACAATAGACGAAACACAGATTACTAATGTGAAAATAAAAAATGGTGAAGAAAAAACAACAAAGCCGATATACAGCACTTCCGATAAAATCCTTGTCAAAAAAGGAACAGGGGAGATAAGCTATGAATACTCTGTCAGCGAAGCCGTTAATGCACCGATAAAAAAAGGCGATGAACTCGGTGAAATTTTAATAAAATCAGGAGATCAGATAATTAAAAAAATTCCTCTGTATTCGGGAAAAGATATTAATAAGATTAGTTTTAATTTTGTATTAACAGAAATGTTACGCAATATTTAATAAAAACAGTTGAATATGCTTTCTTTTTGTTGTAAAATATGCTACTGGAAATATATAAAGGAAGGTAAAAGATATGCAAAATTTAAAGCTTATTAATAAATATGCTGACAAGTTTCTTCCTGAAAGCAAAATAGCAGAGAATGCTTCCAGAGGAGTAGAGGCGCTTAGAACGCTTCATAATAAAAGCGGCGAGGGCAACGATTTTCTCGGCTGGGTAACTCTTCCCACAGATTATGATAAAGAAGAGTTTCAGAGAATTGAAAAGGCAGCTGATTACATTAAAAAGAACTGCGACATCCTTATTGTTATCGGTATCGGCGGTTCTTATCTCGGCGCAAGAGCAGTAATTGAAGCTCTTAAATCTTCAAATTATAATGCTCTCGCAAAGGATACTCCTCAGATTTACTTTATCGGCAACACAATCAGCCCGTCAATGCTTACAGAACTTCTTGAGCTTTGCAAGGATAAGGATATCTGCGTTAATGTAATTTCAAAGAGCGGCACAACTACCGAGCCTGCTATTGCATTCAGAGTATTCAGAGATCTCGTTTACAGCAAATATTCAAAAGAAGAAGCTGCAAAGCGCATATTCTGCACAACAGACAAGGCAAAAGGTACTCTTAAAAGCCTTGCTGATGAAGAGGGATATGAAACTTTCGTTGTTCCCGATGATGTAGGCGGCAGATATTCAGTTCTTACAGCGGTAGGTCTTCTTCCCATCGCAGCTGCAGGAATCGACATCAAAGCTCTTATGAACGGTGCGAAAACTGCTCAGGATTCTCTTTGCAGCGAGGATATTAATGAAAATGACTGTCTTAAATACGCTGTTATCAGAAATCTTTTCTATGAAAGCGGCAAGAGACTTGAATGTTTCATCTGCTATGAGCCTTGTATGACTATGTTCAACGAATGGTTAAAACAGCTCTTTGCAGAAAGCGAAGGAAAAGACGGCAAAGGACTTTATCCCGTATCCTGCATTTTCTCAACAGACCTTCATTCAGTAGGTCAGTTCATTCAGGAGAGCGGTTCAAGCCTTATGTTTGAAACCTGTGTTAAATTCAACAAACCTCTTGCTGATTACACTATCAAAGAAGAAAAAGACAATATTGACGGACTTAACTTCCTTGCAGGCAAAACAATGAGTTATGTTAACGATAAGGCAAGACAGGGCACACTTCTCGCTCATACAGAGGGTGGAGTTCCCAATCTTATCCTTGAAAGCGACGCTATCGCTGCTGAAGATTTAGGATATATGATTTATTTCTTCGAGAAAGCTTGCGCTATTTCAGGTTACATTCTCGGTGTAAATCCGTTCAATCAGCCCGGTGTTGAGAGCTACAAAAAGAATATGTTTGCACTTCTCGGTAAACCCGGTTATGAAAGTGAAAAAGAAAAACTTGAAAAAGAACTCGGTATATGATACACTATAATTGAAATTAACCCTTGGAGGAATAATAAATGATTAAACTTATTATAGGTAATAAAGGCTCCGGCAAAACAAAGAAACTTGTTGATCTTGTAAACGCTTGTGTTGAGAATTCAGACGGCAATGTTGTTTGCGTAGAAAAAGAGCCGAAACTCACTTATGATATTTCATCAAAGGCAAGACTTCTTGAAACAGAAACTTACAGCATTAACGGCTGCAAAGCTTTCTACGGCTTCCTTGCAGGAATCTGTGCAGGCAACTATGATGTAACAGATGTTTTGGTTGACGCCACATTCAAAATCGTTGGTCGCGATTATTCCAAGCTTCCGCAGTTCTTTGAAATGCTTTCAGAGCTTTCAGAAGCAACAGATGTAAACTTCTACTTCACAATCAGCTGTGACAAAGAGGATTTACCTGTTGAAATCTTCGATTTTTGCGAAGAATTATAAGAATGACATAAGGCGTGGAAATCCACGCCTTTTTTCTAATTTTCTATTGACAAACAGTAATTCTATATATATAATACTAAAAGTGCGAGATGAGGTGGCTTTATGAAAATTGATGTTACTAATCTCTTTAACGGAGATGTTAAGCCTGTTTCAATAAACTACACCTTAAATCTTGACGATTTGGTTTACGGCACATATAATCCTATCGAAAAGGGTGCCGAAGTAAAGGGTTCTGTTTATCAAAAGGCAGGCGTTGTTTATTTCGATGCTGATGTGTCTTTTGATTTCAACGGCTTTTGTGACAGATGCGCTGAACCGTTGAGCAGAAAAATGAATTTTTCTCTCAATAAAATTCTTGTAAACAGCCTTGCAAATGATGCTGATGCAGATTTTGATTACTATGTTGTAGTTGAAAACGGCGTTTTGGATGTTGATGAATTTATCAGGGAAGAGATTCAGTTGTTTTTACCAAACAAAATTTTGTGCAGTGAAGATTGTAAAGGTCTTTGCCAGAAATGCGGTAAAAATCTTAATTTCGGAAAATGTGATTGCAAGAAAGATGTTGACCCAAGAATGGCGGCGCTTCTTCAATTACTTGATGAAGAGTAAACAATTCAGTTTATTGAATAAAGGAGGCTATAAAAGATGGCAGTACCAAAGAGAAGAACTTCTACAGCAAGAAAGAATAAGAGACGTTCAAGCGTTTGGAAGATGGATGCACCCACACTTGTTAAATGTTCAAATTGCGGAGCATACACAGTACCTCACAAGGTATGCTCAAGCTGCGGCTATTATAACGGCAAACAGGTAGTTTCCACAGAAGAAGCTTAAGCATCTTAACATTTCAGACGGGCATTTATGTCCGTCTTTCTTGTTGTTATGGGTATTATTTTACTGAAAGTAGGTGTTTAAATGAAAAGTGTAGTTGCAATAGTCGGCAGACCTAATGTCGGCAAATCAACGCTTTTCAATAAGCTTATAGGAACACGCCTTTCCATTGTAGACGATACACCCGGCGTTACCCGTGACCGTATTTACGGTGATTGCGAGTGGCTCGGTCATAATTTTCTGCTTGTAGATACTGGCGGTATTGAGCCGTATTCAGATGATGTTATATTAAAACAGATGCGCGCTCAGGCTGAAATAGCTATTGAAACGGCAGATGTTATTATTTTTGTTACAGACCTCACATGCGGAGTTCTTGCAGCCGATCAGGAAGTAGCTTCAATGCTTCTTAAAAGCGGCAAACCCGTCGTTTTATGCGTTAATAAATGCGACAGCGTTGGTGCGGTTAACCCTGAAATTTACGAGTTTTATAACCTTGGTCTTGGTGACCCGTTTCCCGTTTCTGCTGTTCATGGTCACGGCTCAGGAGATATGCTTGACGAAGTTATCAAATATCTTCCTGAAAATGACGATACTGAGGAAGAGGACGATGAAATTATCAGCGTAGCTGTCATCGGAAAGCCGAATGTTGGTAAATCATCACTTGTTAATAAAATCTGCGGAGAAAACAGAACAATAGTTTCTGATATAGCAGGTACAACAAGAGACACTACTGATACATTTTTCGAAAACAAGTTCGGTAAGTTCAACTTTATCGACACGGCAGGTATCAGAAGAAAAAGCAGAATTAATGACGCTATAGAAAAATTCAGTATTATTCGAGCTAAAATGGCTGTTGAAAGAGCAAATGTCTGCGTTATAATGATAGATGCCGAGGAAGGCTTTACAGAACAGGATTCAAAAATTGCAGGAATCGCCCTTGAAGCCGGTAAAGCTTGCGTTATCGCTGTAAATAAGTGGGACGCAATAGACAAAGACGGCAACACAATGAATGAATATAAAAAGAAGCTTCAAAACGACTTTTCATTTATGAGTTTTGCTCCTTTTGTGTTCATTTCTGCTAAAACAGGGCAGAGACTTGACAGACTGTTTGAAATCATAACTTATGTTCACTCTCAGAACTCTATGCGTATTTCTACGGGTAAACTTAACGAAGTGCTTGCAGAAGCAACGGCACGAGTTCAGCCGCCGACTGATAAAGGCAAAAGACTTAAAATTTATTATATGACTCAGGCGTCAACAAGACCGCCCGCATTTGTTTTCTTTGTAAACGATGCACAGCTTTTCCATTTTTCTTATCAGAGATACCTTGAAAATCAAATTAGGGAAGTTTTCGGATTAAACGGAACACCCGTTCGGTTTATCATAAGGGAAAGGGGAGACTCTAAGAAATGACGGTAATAGCTACCGTAATTAAGTTTGCATTAGTAGTTTTGGTTTCTTATCTACTCGGAAGCCTCAACTTTTCCATTATCTTTTCAAAAGGCGTTGTAAAAAAAGATATACGCGAGAGCGGAAGCGGAAACGCAGGGGCAACAAATATGCTGAGAACATATGGAAAGAAGTTTGCGCTTCTTACAATGCTCGGGGATATTATAAAGGTTGCAATTGCAATAATTATTGCGTTTCTCATATTTGGTTCACCCATAAAATATTTATTTGCTTCACCCACCGACCCGGCAGAACTGCAGCAAATTATGTTCTATAAGCAATTTGCAGGCTTTTTCTGTGTTGTCGGGCATATCTTCCCGGTTTTCTTTAAATTCAAGGGAGGAAAGGGCGTAGCAGCTTGTACGGGTATGGTAATAATGGTCGACTGGCGTATTGCGCTTATTCTTTTTGTAATTTTCGTAATTATTGTAGCAATTTCAAAATGGATAAGTCTTGGTTCAATTACCATTGCTATTCTTTATCCCGTTCTTCTTTATGTATTTTATAAAAATACAATCGTTACTTTGATTGCTCTAATATTTGCTGTAATGGTAGTAGTTGCTCACAGACAGAATATTAAGCGCATCTTAAATAAAACTGAAAACAAAATTTCATTTAAAAAGAAAAAATAAAGGCTCAAAAAGCCTTTATTTTTTTATAGCTAAAAGTATTTAGAAATGAAAAAAAGCCGCTATACAGCGGCTTTTAATTTTGCGTACTCATTAAGCTCTTTCAACTTTACCGGAGCGGAGACATCTTGTGCATACATAAACTCTTTTAGGAGAGCCGTTGACAATTGCCTTTACTCTTTTTACATTCGGTTTCCATGTTCTGTTTGAACGTCTGTGTGAGTGAGAAACTTTGATTCCGAAAGTCATTTCTTTTCCGCAGTATTCACATTTTGCCATTAGCGAACACCTCCTTGCAAATTTAGAACGCATAAATACTAACATATATTTGAAGAAAATGCAAGCATTTTTTAACATATTTTTTTAAAAGGTAAACTTTCTAACAATTTTCGCCATTGATATTGATTTTAACGCAGTATTCTATTATACTATTTTTAATATTTTAATTTATTATATAATGGAGGACAGAGTTATGGCAGTTGATAAGAAAAGCGCTTCACAGGACAAGAAAACTGCTCTTGAATCAGCAATAAAGCAGATTGAAAAACAATACGGCGCCGGTGCAGTTATGCGTCTCGGCGAAAATAAGCATCTTAATGTTGAAGCTATTTCTACAGGCTCTCTCACACTTGATATTGCAACGGGAATAGGCGGACTTCCCCGCGGCAGAATAGTTGAAATCTACGGTCCTGAATCATCAGGTAAAACCACACTTGCTCTTCATTGCATAGCAGAATGTCAGAAACTCGGCGGCGAGGCTGCTTTCATCGACGCAGAACACGCGCTTGACCCTGTATATGCAGGTAATCTCGGTGTAGATATTGATTCTCTTTTGGTTGCTCAGCCCGATTACGGTGAACAGGCTCTTGAAATAACAGAACAGCTTGTTCGTTCGGGCGCTGTAGATATAATCGTAGTTGACTCAGTTGCAGCACTTGTTCCGAGATCTGAAATTGACGGCGAAATGGGCGACTCACATGTTGGTCTTCATGCAAGACTTATGAGCCAGGCACTCCGCAAACTTACTGGCGCAATAAATAAGAGCAACTGTCTTATTATATTTATTAACCAGCTTCGCGAAAAAGTAGGCGTTATGTACGGCAACCCTGAGGTTACAACGGGTGGTAGAGCGCTTAAATTCTATTCTTCAATGAGAATTGATGTAAGAAGAGTTGAAACCCTTAAAACTTCTTCATCTGAATTTGTAGGTAACAGAACAAGAGTAAAAATTGTTAAAAACAAACTTGCACCTCCGTTCAAGCAGGCTGAATTTGATATTATGTACGGCACCGGTATCAGCAAAGTAGGCGAAATTCTTGATATGGCTGTTGAATACGGAATTATTAAGAAGAGCGGCTCTTGGTTCTCTTACGGTGACGAAAGACTCGGACAGGGCAGAGACAAAGTTAAAGACCTTGTTTTGAACGATCCTGCGTTTGCAGAAAAGCTTGAAAATGAAATTAAAGAGAAAATGAAGGAACAGCAGGAAACTGCTACTCAGAAATATCAGGGCAAAGCAATACCAAAGGCTGAAATAGACGATGTTCCCGAAGTTCCTGAAAGCACAGTTAAACAGACCCGTGCCGCTGCAAGAGCCAAGCTTGATATTGCAGTTGAGGACGACGAAGACTGATGATACTCAAGTCTCAAAAGGGCAGGGGAAGCAAAATCCACCTTTTGCTTGATGACGAATATCAGATAACAACAGATATTTCATTTTGGAATCTGAATTTTTTGCCTGACGGTTATGATATTTCGGAAGAAGAGTGGATAGAACTTACCGATAAAATCAATTACTCAAAAGCTTTCAACAAGTGCGCTGATTTTCTTTCAAGGAGAAATCATTCATCAAAAGAACTAAAAGAAAAACTTCTAAAAACCATTGATGAAAAAAGTGCGCAAAAAGCAATTGAGAAATTTGAAGAACTCGGTTACATAGACGATGAAAAATTTGCACAGGAATATGCAGAACATCTTTTTAAAACAAAGAATTATTCACCGTCTCATGTGCGTGCCGAGCTTTCCCGAAAGGGCATTTCAAAAGATATTGCAAACGCCGTATTACAATCTTTTGAGTATGACCCAAGGGAAACCATCATAAAAATTATAAACAAAACATATTTAAGAAAGCTAAACGATGAAAACGGCAGAGAAAAAGTCACCGCGGCACTTATGAGAAAAGGCTTTTCATACGGTGACATTAAAGCCGCTTTTTACGAAATAGAAAATGAATGAGAATTACAGTGTAGGCATGATTTCTCTCGGATGCCCTAAAAATCAGGTTGACGGAGAAGTTCTGCTTAAAAAATTAAAAGATGCAGGTTTCAGAATTGCGCCGAGTATAGAAGATTCAGACGCAGTTATTATCAACACCTGCGGATTTATAGAAGCCGCGAAAACCGAGGCTATTGAAACTATACTTGAAGTTGCCGAATATAAAAACGCAGGTATAATTTCAGCAATTATAGTGACTGGCTGTCTTGCAGAGCGTTATCAGGATGAAGTTTTAAAAGAAATGCCTGAGGTTGACGCTGTTGTTGGTATCGGCGCAAATTCAGATATAGTAAAAATTTGCCAAAAGGCGCTCTGCGGCGTTAAAACAAGTATTTTCCCTGACAAGTGTTACTTGCCGCTTGATGATAAAAGACTTGTTTCCACGCCCCCACATTGGGCATATTTAAAGATTTCCGACGGATGCGACAACAAGTGTTCTTATTGTGCAATTCCCTCGATTAGAGGCTCTTACAGAGAGAGAACAATGGAAAGCATCATCGAAGAAGCAACGGCGCTAGCTAAGAGCGGTGTCAAAGAACTAATTGTTGTTGCCCAGGATACTACAAAATACGGAATATCTCTTTACGGAGAATATAAACTCGCCGAGCTTTTGAAAAAGCTGTGTAAAATCGACGGCGTTGAATGGATTAGAATTTTTTACTGTTATCCCGATAAAGTTACAGATGAGCTTATAGACATAATTGCTGAGGAAGAAAAAATATGCTCATATATTGATATGCCTCTTCAGCATTGTAACGCTGATATTCTTAAAACAATGAACAGAAGCGGCTCGTATGAAACTTTATCCGCTCTCATCGCAAAAATGAGAAGTAAAATCAAAGACCTTTCGCTTCGCACCACTTTTATGGTTGGTTTTCCTGGAGAAACAGAAGAGCAGTTTGAAGAGCTTTGCGATTTTGTCAAGGAAATGAAATTTGATAAAATGGGCTGTTTCACATTTTCACCTGAAGAGGACACACCTGCTTATGAGATGGATAATCAAATTGAACAGGAGATCAAAAACAGGCGTGAAGAGATCTTAATGGATATTCAGTACACCGTCACCGAAAACGCCAATAAAGCAAGGGTAGGGAACACCTATAAAGTTATTATTGACGGGGCTGACGGCGATAAATATATAGGCAGAAGTTATCTTGATTCCCCTGAGATAGACAGCGGAATAATAATCAATTCAGACAAAGAACTGCTGCCGGGTGATATGGTTAATGTAAAAATCACCGATTATAACGGATATGACTTGATTGGAGAGGTAATATAATGAATTTGCCTAATAAAATTACAATTTTCAGATTTTGCTGCGTACCCGTATTGCTTGCGTGCGCATTTATTGATTTCCCTTATCACTGGGTTGCAACATTGATTGTATACTTTATTGCCTGCATCAGTGATAATGTGGACGGCTACATTGCAAGAAAGAACAAAATTGTAACCGATTTTGGAAAACTTATGGACCCGCTTTCCGATAAAACACTTGTTTTTGCTGCTTACATAATTCTTTTTGATATGGGCTGGCATACAGATTTGGTTATAATGATTATGCTTGCTCGAGAATTTCTTGTTGCAGGTATAAGAATGACTGCCGCTGCGTCAGGCGAAGTTATCGCCGCAAACAAATTCGGCAAAGCAAAAACATTTCTTCAGATGTCTACAACAGGTTTAACATTCCTGCTTCTTGCAATCGGCGAGGGCCCTGCTGATATTGATATGACAACACAGTGGCTCAATATTTATTGCGCCGTTTCGTTCTGGATTGTTGCTGTTATAACTGCTTTAAGCGGTATTGTTTATGCTAAAGACGGTTGGCACCTCATTAAAACAAAATAAGAGTTGCAATTTTTCTCAAATTGTATATAATAATATTGATATTGAAAGACGATGACGAAGAGAAGTAAACGGATTTTGAGCGTTATCAGAGAGCGCAGCATTTGGTGAAAGCTGTGCAAACGCCTACCGCTGAAATGCACTTCACAGTTGTTCGGAGGAAGTTACAGTATTCCGAAACGGGTTGCTCCGTTAAAGGCAAAAGCTGTTATTATGCAGCGGAGTATAAAGAAGAGTGGAACCGCAGTTTTTATTGCCTCTGTCAATTTGACAGGGGCATTTTTGTTTTTTAATAAATTTTTACGGAGGAATGGCAGTGTTTGATGATTTTAGAGAAACCGTTAGAAGCTTTATGGAACATGACCCTGCAGCAAGAAGTCCTGTTGAAATTGTGTTGCTTTATCCGGGATTCAAAGCGCTGAGAAGCCATAAGCGTGCAAACTGGTTTTATAGACATAATATGCCTTTCATTGCAAGATATATCAGTCAGCGTACCGCACATAAAACAGGAATAGAAATCCACCCTGCGGCTAAAATAGGAAGAAGGGTGTGTATTGACCACGGTCATGGCATTGTTATCGGTGAAACAACTGAAATCGGCGATGATGTTATGATTTATCAAGGAGTAACTCTCGGCGGTACGGGCAAAGATGTCGGTAAAAGACACCCTACGATTGAAAACGGCGTTATGATAGGCGCAGGGGCAAAAGTCCTTGGCCCGATAACAATAGGTAAAAATGCAAAGGTAGCGGCAGGCGCTGTTGTTGTAAAGGATGTTGAGCCTAACAGCACGGTAGTCGGCGTTCCTGGCGAAGTAGTGAGAATAGACGGTGAGAGAATAGACGATCTTGACCAGATTCATATTCCCGATCCCGTTATGATGGCTATTAATGAAAACAGAAGTAAGATACAAGAACTTGAAAAAGAAATAAAAGCATTGGAGGAATATTTAAAATGAGAATCTTTAATACAATGACAAGAAAAAAAGAAGAACTTGTACCTCTAGAAAAAAACGAGATTAAAATTTACGCGTGCGGTCCTACTGTTTACAACTATATTCATATAGGTAACGCAAGACCGCTCTGCGTTTTTGATGTTCTTCGCCGTTATCTTGAATACAGAGGATACGATGTAAAATTCGTTCAGAACTTCACTGATATTGACGACAAGATTATCAAAAGGGCAAACGAAGAGGGAACAACCTTTGAGGAAATCTCAAAGAAATATATAGAAGAATTTTGGAAGGATGCAGACGGTCTTAATTTCAAAAGAGCTACTGTTCACCCCAAAGCAACAGAAAATATTGATGAGATAATAAATATAATTCAGACGCTTGTTGATAAAGGTTACGCTTATCCGGCAGGAGGGGATGTATATTTCAGAACTCTTAAATTTAAGGAATACGGAAAACTTTCTCATCAGCCTATCGAAGACCTTGAAAGCGGCGCAAGAATTGCCATTGGCGAAGTAAAGGAAGATCCGCTTGACTTTGCTTTGTGGAAAGGTGCAAAGGAAGGCGAGCCTTACTGGGATTCTCCGTGGGGTAAAGGCAGACCTGGCTGGCACATTGAATGTTCTGCAATGAACAGAAAATACCTTGGCAATACTATTGATATTCACTGCGGTGGTCAGGACCTTATTTTCCCGCACCATGAAAATGAAATCGCACAGAGTGAATGTGCAAACGGCTGCACATTTTCAAGATATTGGATGCATAACGGCTATATCAATGTAGACAATGTAAAAATGAGTAAATCTCTCGGCAACTTTAAAACAGTAAGAGAGATAGCTGAAGCATACGGTTATGAAGTTATCCGCTACTTCCTTATTTCATCTCATTATCGTTCACCCATCAATTACAGCCTTGATATTATAGAACAGTGCAAATCTGCACTTGAAAGACTTTATACCTGCCGTGAAAGCCTTGATTTTGCAATTAAAAACGCAGCAAAAGAAAGCGACAGCACGGACGACGCTTTAATCGCAGAGCTTGACAAGAGAAAAGAACAGTTTATCGAGGCTATGGACGATGACCTCAATACTGCGGACGGACTTGCAGCTGTTTTCGAGCTTACTAAAGATATTAACACTAAGATACTTGATAAAGATGTTTCTAAAGCAGTTTGTGAGCACGCGGCTAAGCTTTATGACGAGCTTTGCGGTGTATTAGGTATTCTTTACAACAGAAAAGAAAACACTCTTGACAGCGAAATAGAAGCCCTTATCGAACAGCGCCAGGAAGCAAGAAAAAATAAGGACTGGGCTACAGCTGACAAAATCAGAGATGATTTGAAAGCGAGAGGAATAATCCTCAAAGATACTCCTCAGGGCGTTACCTGGACAAAAGAATAATTAAAGTCAACATAAAAAGACCTCCGAATTTATCGGAGGTCTTTACTTAATTTATAATAATGATTATTCAATCATTTCTTTCATAGAGTACATACCGCTCTTTTTGTCAGCCATAAACATTGCGGCATTTACAGCGCCTACGGCAAATATCTCTTTGCTTCTTGCAGAGTGGGAGAGAGTTATAATCTCATCTCTGCCTGCAAAAATTATCTCGTGCTCGCCAACAATCGTGCCGCCTCTTACAGCGTGCATACCGATTTCATTCTTCGTGCGCTTTTCACGCTTTGAATGTCTGTCGTACTCATATTTCATCGGCTTTTGAATCTCTTCGCATATAGCGTCAGCAAGCATAAGTGCCGTACCGCTGGGAGCGTCGATTTTCTGATTATGATGCTTTTCGATAATTTCTATATCAAATTCATCACCGAGAACCTCAACTGCTTTTTTTGCAAGGTTTGCAAGAAGATTTATGCCAAGGCTCATATTATATGTGAAGAATACAGCTGTTTTTTTAGCAGCCTCTTCAATTTGCTTTTTCTGAGAATCATCATAGCCTGTTGTAGCTATTACAACGGGAATTGATTTTTTCTCTGAGTAATAAAGAAGGGAATTGAGAAGTGCAGGATTTGAAAAATCTATAATAACATCTGCCTCTTCCTTAATCTCTTCAAATGATGAATAAACGGGGAAGCCGTTGCTCTCTGTATTAATATCTACTCCTGCAACGATTTCACAGTTATCCCTGCCTGAAACAACGCTTTGGATAACCTTTCCCATTTTTCCGTTTGCTCCGCTTAATATAATTCTAACCATTTTAAAATTCCTTTTGAAAAATTACTTAATCAAACCGTATTCCTCAAGAGTATTTTTCATAAGCTCTTTATTTTCATCAGTCATATCAATAAGGGGAAGTCTGCAGTGACCTGCGTCATAACCTATCATATTAACTGCCTCTTTAACAGGAATGGGGTTAACATCACAGAAAAGAGTTTTAGCAAGCTTCATGTACTTATCCATAAGAGACTTTGAGCCTTCTTTGTCGCCGTCAAGATACTTTGCAACAATATCGTGTGTTTCCTGAGGGCAAACATTTGAAAGCACGCTGATAACACCTTTTCCGCCTCTTTCAAGAACATCATAAATCTGATCGTCGTTACCGCTCCAAATATTGAGTTCGTCACCGCAAAGCTCATGAACTTTTGCAATTTGATCAAGATTTCCGCTTGCTTCTTTAATACCGTTAATTCTCGGAAGCTTTGCAATTTCAGCTGCAGTTTCGGGAAGAATGTTAACGCCTGTTCTTGAAGGAACATTATAAAGAATAATCGGCTTGTCAGTTGCGTCATGAATTGCTTTATAGTGTGCTACAAGTCCTCTCTGGCTTGTTTTGTTGTAATAGGGGGTAACAAGCAAGAGTGCGTCAGCGCCGTCCTTGCAAGCTTCAACGCTGAGCTCGATAGCGCTTTTTGTTGAGTTTGAACCTGTGCCGGCAATAACAACGCATCTGCCTGCTACATAGTCAACGCACCACTTAATGCACTCAGAGTGCTCATCAACTTCAAGAGTTGAGCTTTCACCTGTTGTACCGCAGACAACGATAGCGTCAGTACCGTTTTCAATCTGCCAGTCAATAAATCTTCCGAATTCTTCATAGTTAACGGAACCGTCTTCGTTCATAGGTGTAATTATTGCAACAGCGGCTCCTGTAAAAATAGGTTCTTTCATAACGAAAACTCCTTTGTAAAATAATTAGTCCATATAGCCCTCAGCGCAAAGAAGTTCGGCAAGCAATACGCCGCCGCCTGCTGCGCCTCTAAGTGTATTGTGTGAAAGGCAAACAAATTTGTACTGATACTGAGTATCTTCTCTGAGTCTGCCGATTGAGATTGCCATACCGTTTTCAAGCATTCTCTCTGATTTAATCTGCGGCCTGTCATCCTCAGTGAAATAATTGAGGAACTGCTTGGGAGCAGAGGGGAGTTCAAGCTCCTGAGCACGACCCTTAAATGATTTCCAAACTTCAATCATTTCTTCTTTTGAGGGTTTATTTTCAAAGTTTACAAATACAGCGCCGAGGTGTCCGTTTGAAACAGGAACTCTGATGCACTGAGCAGTAAAGTTTGGCTTGTCGGCAAGTTTGATTTCGCCGTCTTCAATTTTACCCCAAAGTTTAAGCGGTTCTTTTTCACTCTTTTCTTCTTCACCGCCGATGTAGGGGATAACATTGTCAATCATTTCAGGCCATGTTTCAAATGTTTTGCCAGCGCCGCTGATAGCCTGGTAAGTACATACAAGAACATCTTTTACTCCGTACTTTTCGTGAAGCGGGAAAAGAGCGGGCACATATGACTGAAGTGAGCAGTTTGATTTAACTGCGATAAAGCCTCTCTTTGTGCCGAGTCTTTTTCTCTGTGCAGGAATAATATTGATATGCTCTGCATTGAGTTCCGGAACTACCATCGGAACATCGGGAGTAAATCTATGAGCGCTGTTATTTGAAACAACGGGGCACTCATGCTTTGCGTATTCCTCTTCAAGCTTTTTGATTTCGTCTTTCTTCATATCAACTGCGCAGAAAACAAAATCAACAATAGATGTTATTTTATCAATATCAGCAGTAGCATCCATAACAACTATATCTTTAACATTCTCGGGAATGTCAACATCCATGCACCATTTTTTGCCAACAGCTTCTGAATATTTTTTACCTGCAGATCTTGATGAAGCTGCAAGACAAACAACATTAAACCACGGATGGTCTGCAAGAAGTGTGATGAAACGCTGACCAACCATACCAGTTGCGCCAACTACTCCGACATTGTACTTTTTTTCCATAAATAACTCTCCTTAAAAATATATCTTGTAAATTGATATATAATGCAATATAATAATTTACGGCAACCTTGCCGTATCTTTAAGATATAATATCACTTATTATATATATATGTCAAATAGAAATTACGGTGACTTTATGAAAACTTCGGACTTTTTTTATAATTTACCTGATAATCTTATTGCGCAGACCCCTGTTGAGCCGAGAGACTCATCAAGACTTATGGTTTTGCACAAAAAAGACGGCGCAATAGAGCATAAAATTTTCAGAGAACTGATTGACTATTTAAATCCCGGCGACTGCCTTGTGCTGAATGATACAAGAGTTATCCCTGCAAGAATTTACGGTGTAAAAAAGGACACGGGCGCAGTTGTAGAGTTTCTGCTTGTGGCACAAAAAGAAAACGATGTATGGGAGTGTCTTTGCAAGCCCGGTAAAAGAGCAAAAATAGGCACTATCTTCTCATTCGGAGAGGGAAAGCTGACGGGCGAAGTAGTCGATATAAATGAGGAAGACGGAAACAGATTCGTTAAATTTTCCTGCGAGGGTAATATTTTTACTGTGCTTGACGAGATAGGCTCAATGCCTCTTCCGCCATATATTAAGGAAAAACTCGAAAATAAGGAAAGATACCAAACCGTATACAGTAAAGAACTCGGCTCCGCAGCAGCCCCTACAGCAGGTTTACACTTCACTCCTGAAATGCTTGAAAAAATTAAGGCAAAAGGCATAAATTTAGCCTATGTAACGCTTCATGTTGGGCTCGGCACATTCAGACCCGTTAAAGTAGATGATGTTACAAAGCACAAAATGCACACCGAGCATTACATAATGACGCAGGAAACGGCTGATTTAATAAACGAAACAAAGAAAAACGGCGGACGAGTAATAGCAGTTGGCACAACTTCATGCAGAACAATTGAATCCGTAGCCGCTAAAAACGGCTGTATCTGCGCTGATGAGGGCGATACTTCTATTTTCATATATCCCGGTTTTGAATTTAAATGCATGGATGCGCTTATTACGAATTTTCACCTGCCTGAAAGCACGCTGATTATGCTTGTTAGCGCTTTTGCAGGTTTTGATAATATAATGAATGCATACAATACGGCAGTCGCAGAAAAATACAGATTTTTCAGCTTCGGCGACGCTATGTTTATTGAGGACTGATTATGAAATTTACTGTTATTAAGCAAGACGGACACGCAAGAAGAGGCGTATTTGAAACCGTACACGGAACGGTGCAGACGCCTGCGTTTATGAATGTTGCAACAGCCGCCGCAATTAAGGGCGGTCTTTCAACTTTTGATTTGCAGAATATAGATACTCAGGTAATGCTGTGCAACACTTATCATCTTCACATCAGACCCGGTGATGACATTGTTTATGAAATGGGCGGTCTGCATAAATTTACTAAATGGGACAAGCCAATTCTCACAGACAGCGGCGGTTTTCAGGTATTTTCTCTTGCAAAACTCAATAAAATCAAGGAAGAAGGAGTTACTTTTAACTCTCATATTGACGGCAGAAAAATATTTATGGGTCCCGAAGAATCTATGCAGATTCAGAGCAAGCTTGGCTCTACAATCGCAATGGCTTTTGATGAGTGCGTAGAAAATCCTGCTTCCTACAAATACGCAAAAGAAGCGTGCGAGAGAACAACCCGTTGGCTTGAAAGATGTAAAATAGAAATGGACAGGCTCAATTCTCTTGATGAAACCATCAACAAAGAACAGCTTTTATTCGGTATAAATCAGGGCTGCACTTATGATGACCTTCGTGTTGAGCATATGAAACTTATTTCAAAAATGGATCTTGACGGTTATGCAATCGGCGGACTTGCAGTAGGCGAACCCAAAGAGGATATGTACAGAATTATAAGCGCTGTCAATGAGTTTGCCCCTGAAAAAAAGCCGAGATATTTGATGGGCGTAGGCACTCCCGGAAATATTATTGAGGGCGTAAGCAGGGGAGTAGATCTGTTTGACTGTGTTATGCCGAGCAGAAACGCAAGACACGGTCATCTCTTTACAAAAGCTGGTATAATTAATATAAATAATGCCAAATATTCTAAAGATGATAAACCAATAGATGAAACTTGTAACTGTCCTGTTTGCCAAAGATACAGCAGGGGATATATAAGACATCTTATGAAAGCGAACGAGATGCTTGGAATGAGACTTGCCGTTATGCACAATCTTTATTTTTATAACAATCTTATGAAAGAACTTCGTTTCCACATTGAAAACGGCTCGTTAGAGGATTACAAAAATGAATATTGTGTAAAACTTGATACAAGAATATAGAAAATTCTTGCTTTTTTCTATGTTTATATATATAATACAAATGTTAACATTTGCTAAAATTTATTGGAGGGCAATTTAAATGTCAGAAATTTTACTTTCATTTGCTACATCAGGTACAGGTGACGCAGCAGCATCAGGTTCTAATCAGTATTCATTCATCATTCTTATGGTTGTTCTTTTTGTTGCAATGTATTTCTTCACAATTCGTCCGCAGAAAAAGCGTCAGAAAGAAGAACAGGAAATGAGAAACTCTCTTGAAATCGGCGATGAGATCATCACAATCGGCGGTATCGTAGGAAGAGTTGTTACAATCCGCGAAGATGATATTGTTATTGAAACAGGCGCAGACCGCACAAAGATGAAAATTCAGCGCTGGGCTATCAACACAAACAAAACAAAGATGGAACAGCATAAAAAAGAAGTTGAAGCAGCAAAAGAAGCAGCTAAGAAGAAAAAAGAAAAGAAATCTGCTGAAAAAGCTGCAAAAGAAGAACCCAAGGTTCTCAAAGATAAAGATTCTGAAGAATAATATAACTAAATCGGTTATAATTAAAAACTCCTTTGAATATCCTTTAATGGATAAGCAAAGGAGTTTTTTTATGAAGAAAATCAATTCCTCAATGGATAAAAAACTTGTTATAGGATTTTTTATTAAATCCGTTCTTTTGAGCGCGGCTTTGACAATTTTATTTTCTGCTCTCATATCACTGATTATTTACAAACTTGATTTAGACACGGCATATTTAAACTATTTATCCATAGCTGTTGTAATGCTAACAACTGCAGGCGTTTCATACATATGCGCAAAACCATTTAAAAACAATGGTTTTATGGTCGGAGTAATATCCGTTTTGCCTCTTATAATTTTTTCAGGTGTGAATATAGCCGTTAATAAAACAAATATCATCGTATTCATTATAAAAATAGTCTTAATGATTATCATATCAGGACTATTCGGATTTATATCAGTAAAAAATAGTAAAAGAATAAGGATTAAAAAATGAAATTAAGTGATAACCCAGAAATAAAAGAATTTAAAAACATAAAAGATTTTAAAAATGATAAGCCTAAAAAGAGTTTTTATGAAATCTTTACTGAAAACAGAATATCAGTTTACTGTGTTATATTTTACGCCGCAGGTCTGCTTTGCGGCGCATTGATTTATCAAAAATGCGCAACGGATTCACTTGATACTGTAATTTCCAGAACAACTCAAGGTGATTTTTTAAGCGTTCTGCTAAATAATCTCGGATTTTACTTTTTTGTTTTTGCGATTACCGTTCTGCTTGGTCTGTGTCTTGTAGGATTTCCGATAATCAATATTATACCGTTTATTATCGGCTTTCAAGGCGGTATGAAAGTTGCGTTTTACTATTTAGGATATGATATGAAAGGCTTTGGTTACAGTCTTTTGATGATTGCACCGTTTATATGCCTTTTTTTGACTGTTATTATTTTAACTATAAATGTAAGCTACACCTTCAGTAAACAGATATTCAAAAATACGCTTACAAAAGAGCCTCTGCAGCAAGTTGACTGCAAGCATTATTTAAAAAAATATCTTCTTTATGCGGCAATGACAGCATTAATAGCCGTAATAAATTCCGGCGTATCATCTGCGCTCAGTTCGATCATATCTATTTAAACTCTTTATTAAGAGGATTTAATTCTATAGCCTTTTTAGCGGCATCAGCAGTGGTATGGGTATAAATTTCTGTTGTGCTGAGGTTTTCGTGACCTAATATTTCTTTTAACAAAAGCAAATCAACATTTCCGTATTGATACATCAAAGTAGCCGCAGTATGTCTTAACTTATGTACGGATAAACCTCTGTCTGACAGACCGGCTTTATCAAGATTAGTATAAACAATGTGCTGTACGGTTTTAGGACTTATGCGCTGATTTCTCGAACTGAGAAAAAGTGCTCTGTCCTTAACACCGTCATTAGGTCGCTTTTTCAGATAATCTCTGATTGCTCTGAGGCAAGCGTTATTCAAATAAACAGTTCTCTCTTTATTTCCTTTTCCCGTGATGACAAGGCTTCCGTCTGCTTTAATATCATTATAATCAATAGAAACAAGCTCAGCCAAACGCATACCGCAGTTCAAAAACAATGTAATAATTGCGTAATCTCGTTCCTTAAACGGGCCGTCAATTACAGACAAAAGTTTTTCAGCTTCTTCAAGCGTTAAGTATTTCGGCAACGCTTTCTTTGCTTTGGGTATATCAAGCGTTTTCATAGGATTAGTATTTAACAATCCCAAATTATCCGTTAAATAGCTGAAAAATCTTCTTATTGAGATTACACGCCTTGCTCTTGTTCTTTCATTGTTTTTGCGTACATCCTTGCAGTATATCATGAACTTATAAGCGTCGCTGAGGGTGATTTTTTTTATAAAATCAATGTCGATAGGGGATAAGTCTATATCTTCATCAGCAGCATCCTTGTCAACAAGCCCTTTTTCTTTCATAATAAATCGGAAAAATGTTCTTAAATCTGAAGCATATTCAATTACAGAAAGTTCTGAATGAGCTTTAATAGCTTCAAGATAAAGTAAATATTGCTGGACAAGCTGTGGCAGTTCACTAAACTCTTCTTTTCTCATAAAACATCCTTTCTGTGAAACAGTTTCACAATTAAAGATTTTTGATAAATAAAACTAAAGGGAATAAATAATTAGCTGAATCAGATTATTCAAAAATCAAAATATGGTTAAAGAGTATTTCCG
>UQFL01000036.1 GCA_900540305.1 uncultured Oscillospiraceae bacterium
CGAGATCAGCCTCGGTCTCGTGGGCTCGGAGATGTGTATAAGAGACAGGTGTTGAGCGTTGCGCTTTCTGTTTCTAATGTAGCCTCCTGAACAGTATGGACAACATTAATTTGATTACCAGAAAGCGAAACTCCTAAATTACTTCCCCTTATTGATACAAAAGCCGCATAGTTGTAATTTCTTTCTGTTTCATAGCTATTTACTCCCATCGGATAATTGATACAGAAAATTATTCCGAAAGTAGGATCAAAAGGGCACTGTGTATCAATCGTTCTGCGTGTTTTTCCGTCACCGAAATAAGTGCCGATATAATAAGGCTCTTCAAGCCTATCTCTGTCGCTTTCGGACAAATGCATTTCCATATCCGTGGTGTGATTATTAAAATAGCTGTCGATGATTTCATTATCGCTGTTAAAATCCGTTCTTGACGGCTTATCGCTGCCGAGCCAGCTGTTAAGCCCAAGATTAGCCGTTTTGTTAGACGAACTCATATATAACACTCCTTAACTGTAATTGTAAATAGTAAAAGTATCCCAGACATAAAACGGAAAATCAAACTCCTCAAACTCAAGCCATCTCAAATCAAGTCCGTCAAGCTTATCAAATTTTATGCCGCTTCCTCCCCCCGTAAGCTGATTGCATACGGTGTAATAACACTTTCTGAAATTGGCAAAAGCAGTAAGATTTTCCTTGTTTACAGGGTCTATATAAAAATACGGGCCGTCAAACCCGACATATCTCTCAGAATACCCTGAGGTATTCTTTTTAGCCTCTCTGACTTGAGAACGAGTAAGAGTTCTGTAATTTTCTGACAGACGGGAGATTATTTGCTGTTTCAGCTCCTCAGTTTCGCCCGTGGTATCAATGCCGAGCATTTCACAATACATAAGAAGCCCTTTGTCGCCCATCGTATCAGTAAAAATCTGATTAAACCCATCGTCAAGCATATCTTTCACAAGGCTTATACCTGCGGCGTAGGCGCGCATTTCCGCCTTGGTAAACGAACCGTCATCACAGTTGAAACCGAGTTTTTCCATAAGACCCGTAAGTCTCAAAAGAATTTCATCATTCATAAAAATCCACCTGCACATCTTTTAACACAAGGTATTCGTTTGAACCGCAGGGAATTGTTCCTGCCGCAGAGGGCATAGCTGAAATCTCAATAAATTCAATCCCCTGCATTCCGTAAAGCGCCGTCATTATTCTTGAAGAAGAAATTTCAGCGCCTATCTTCTTCGCCGAACATACTTCAGTTATATTTTTGATAATATCCTTTTCAAGTTGTTCCTTATCAGTACCTTTTGTTACCTTTATTGCCGCATAAACTGAGAAGTCTTTTTCCTCTGCCATAATAAAACGCAGAGAGCCTGTGCAATACTCAGTAAATCCAAGACGGTCGCTTACTTCACTCGTAATATCTGTAGTCAGTTCGGCACCTTTTAATCTAATGCATATTTCGATTAAATTTTCCTCAGTGTTATAGACAACGCTTGCGTCAAGGATTTCATCAACCGTCAAAATCATTTCTTCAACCGATTTGGTGTTCACGGCATTGCTTATAACGCTGTAAGAACTCATAATTCTCTGCCTTAGGGATTCGTCCGTTTCCTGATCCGTTCCTCCGCTGAAATCACTTTCATTAGTTACCGATATCACATATTCGGGCGGATTTACCATAACCGTTACCTCTCCTGCAAGAGCGTTATGCTCCTCACCCTGCAAAAGCGCCGTTGCCCCAACGGTTACAGAAATATCTCCCGCCTTTATGACTGCTTTTTCATCCGTAGAAAACTGAACAAGAGGAAAATCAGCTTTTGAGCAAACAGTCTTAGCAGGAATCGTAACATCCGTTTGAAGCGCCTCACCCAAAGAAAAAGTAAGAAAACCTTTTGCGTATGCAGGCGTTTTTCTTGTTATACTTCGCATAGCTGCGTGGCGGTCAAGATATTCACCCGTAGCGGTTTGAACAAACGCCTGTTTCAAATAATAATCAGCGTTCACCGACAGAGCGTAAATTTCACTCGCCACCGCCTTAAAACGCTGTTCGAGGTCTGACATATTTTTTATCTGCTCTGAGCATTCGTTATAATATGCATGTTTCATTTCTTCCAAAATCTGATTGTATGTAATACTCAAAACGAAACGCTCACCTGCCTTTTTTCATTATTTATATATATAGTAAAGTCATATCCGCTGTCAGTTTCCTGAGCGGATTCAACATAAACGCCGTCCATATCTGCAAGAGCTTCTCTGGCAAAGCTGACGGCGTAAGCCGCTCCCTGTCTTTCGCCGTCAACACGCAGTTTTGAGCCGTAAAGAGCCTCAGGATAAAAACTGCCTTTTTTTGTATATACCGCCCTTGCAAGGTCCTGCAAAATTGTTTCGGTATACTCCGCTGTTTTCAGCTTTCCGTCTTCAAGAACATAATCACCGTTTTCAATTACCTCTGTCATACGCCACCCCCGCTGTCTATTTTTCCGTTTTTATCAATCACAAGTCCGTTGATGATAACACTGCCGTCATTTTTAAGGGTTATACAAGCGCCGCCGAGTGATTTTATTTCAATTTCACCCTGTTCCATTGAAGGAGTGATCATTTTTGTGCCTGCAAAAACTGTTCCCGAAGAGCCGTTTACGATAAGCACCTCTTCGCCTACCGGCGCACAGTAACAGTAACCATACGGCGAAAAAGTATCTCTGTTTCTTGACGGCATTGATGCGGCTGCTTCCGTAAATCCGTTTGAATTCAGCGTTACAATCCCTGTTTCGGCGGCAGAGTTTTCTGTTTTATTGAATCTTTTACTCAGCCACATAATTTATCAACTCCCCGTCTATTTCTTTGTTGAACACAACTGTTGTTTTTGTGCCCTTTTCGTTTTTCTGTTTTATAACCTGCGATACAATATATTCGTCACCGCTTATTCCCAAGCGGTTTATGCTCAAAGCCGCTCTGTCATAAAGTGAAAACTCAGGCGAACCCGCAAAAACGACCTCAACCGTTTTGCTGAGCATAAGGGGGTTTTTAATTTGAAACGATGCGCACGCTTCCCTTTGCCATACAGGAAGAGCGGATAGATTTGTAAGTTTTCTGCGCCTTATCATATTTCTGACGGCGTAACCGCTTTCAAGATGATAGATATATTTATCCGTTGAATTTATTTTATAATCTATTGAACTGATTATTTCGCTTCTGTCATTAATCCGGCTTGCGCTTATGATTTCACAGCCGTCAAGGCTTTTGCAATCAGCGCTTTTTTCAAACGCGGTTAAAACATTGTCCGGTGTAACATATATTCCCGTGCCGTTAACATATTTCATAAAATCGTTTATCGCCTTAAAACAGCTTGTGCCTTTTTGAACATAATAACTTCCGTCAAAGCTGACAGGAGGCAGGCCGTTTTTGACGGAAAATTCCTCTGCATAATGAAGCCAAAGCTGTTCTGAAGACGGGCAGTTAAACTGGCACGGATTAGCCTCGTTATCAACAAGCAGCATTGCACTGCTCCTTGCATAAATATAATCAATAAAGCCGTTTTCGTCCGCCGTTGTTTTCTGCTTATCCGCAAAGCCGTAAAAAACTGTTTTTCCGTTATCCTTAACACACACTCTTATAAATTCTTCAGGTATATCCGCCGCACGGTAATAAAGGCTCAACCCATCGCACGCCGCAGAAATATCCGAAACGATTTCATACGAAATTATCTCCTGAGGTATGTATAATTTGTTTTCAGCAGTATAGAGTTCAAAAGTCATTTTATAACCACCCTGCTCCCCTGGGCTATATCAAACGGGCTCATGAAATCATTTGCCTGCATAATGCTTTCAACAGTAACACAGCAGCGGTTTGCGATGTCAAAAGCATTTTCGCCCTCTTCAGCATAAGTAAAGCCAAAATCTATCTCAGATTTTTTATGGCTTTCGTTTTCCCTGAAAACAGCCGTATATTCAACAAGATTGAGTGATGCATTTCTAACCGTTTCAAGCTTTTCAAAATAGGCGTCAAAATATTCGCCGCCCGGCAGAAAAAGCGTGCCTGCGCCACTTTGCTCCTGAAGCATCTGAAGCCGTGAGAGCAGGGCAAAACTCTCCTCGCCGAGCATTTTTCCCGAAACGGTTATCTGCGCTGCATTGCGGGATACCTCTTCAACAGCGCTTCCCACATCAAAAAGCGGACTTTCGTTTATGTTTTTCGTTCTTGTGATTTTTATTTGAGTGGGATTTTGAGGAAATTCAAAATCCTTGTACCTCATTTTTATAAAATTTGAATTCATTGCTATTCACCGTCCGATGAAGAATCATATCTTTTAGAATCGAGCCTCAAATATTCGGATATTTGAGAAATTTCATCATATTCATTCATAAAAACACCCCAGCCTTTCCGTTTTTCAGGAGTCAAAAGTCATAATATCGCTTATTGTGAGCACAACCCTTTGAACAATACACTGAGTATCGCTGTCCTGATACTGCTCGCTTGCATAAACCGAGGATATGCAAAAATCCTCAGCACTTTTTACTATTTTGCACACCGCCTGCTGAATATCAAAATCAGTGATTTTCCACGGCACATAAATATCCGCAAAAAGTTTTACGCTTCCCGCCTTCACCTCTTCACCCAAAGCCGCATTATCAGCATTAAGTTCAAGCATTCCGCAGGCAATATACACACGCTTCATAACAGTCGGCTTTATGCTTCTTGTAAAAGCGCTGACAATTTTTTTATCTGCAAAATATTCGTTTTGCTCAAGGAGTTCAATAAATTGCGCCACTATTTTATCTGCGTTAATCATCTTCTTCCTCCCATACTCTGCGCAAAATTCCCCAGTAATACTGAGTGTATCCGCCGACGGACACCTTTTCCTTTTTCTTGAAAATGTACTTTTCGCCGTCGCACATAAGCCAACCGTCGTCTGAAACAGCCATAATATCGTGGTCAGACGGTCCGATATATGTAAAGAAATCTGTGCTGACATTGCCTATCATAGTCTGGCGTGCTTCAAAATCGGTTTTATTGCTTTTCCACCTCTGCTCAACGACTGCGTAAAACGGCGTAGAATTCCATTCACCGTCGGCAAGGAATACTTCCTTGCCGACTTTTTCAAGACCTTTTTTTATCTTATAAGAATTGTTCATTTTAAACACCGAAAAAGGCAAAGCCGCCGCGGCTGATAAGGCACTGAGCATTTTTTCTTGCCGTTTCAAGAATTTCCTTAGCGTTCCCTTTTGTCTCGCCTGATTGGCTGAACGAAACATCGCCCGCCGTAAACGAAGTCAGTCCGCCGCTGTCAGAAAGAGAACAGCTTATAATATAATTTGCCTCTGCAGCGGCAAGAAACACAAGTCTGCCGTCAGTTAAATCGGCGTTTTCTTTTGCCTGAGAGCTGACTGTTTCACAGGCATAATTAATAATTGCGGCATAGCTGTCCTCAAAGCCTTCCTCATAGTTTCCGAGTTCTTTAAGACATTGCGTTACCTTTGCCTTATCAATCATTGTCAATAATCCTTTCGTTAAATTATTCGCCGAGAGTTACCATCTTTGCAGCGTCCTCAAAGATAGGCGAAAATCCTGCAATATCGGTAATGGCTACTCTTTCAAGCTGGCGGTCAATAAGCTTGTCATACTCTGTCTTAACTCCGCCTGCCTGAACTTTTTCAATAGCGGCGTTCTTATCAAGAACAACGAAAATGTTTTCGGGCAACTGACTGCATTTAACGATTTTAGCGCCGATAGGAGTAATCATAGAGCCTGTTGCGTGGAAATTAAGTCCGGCTGTGGCGTCTCTGAACTCCGCAAGTTTAAGAAGCTTTGAGATAACAGGAACACCCGCTACGAGAGAAGTGAACTTATAGGGGGAAAGCTTGCCCCAGATATCAATGAGATCATCATATGTGATATCTGCGTTTTCGATTGAAATATTCTCTGAATTTGCAAGGCAGGAAATTGCGTCTACAAACTGAGACTGTGCAATATAATTTCCTATCTGCTTGAGAGTTACTGTGAACAAATCAAGTTTCTGGAATTTTATAGCTTCATAAGAAGCGGTGAGAACTCTGCCTCTTTTATAAAGTCTTGTGAGCGTTTCCTTCGTTTTGATTGTTGTGTGGGGAATAAACGCTCCCTCTCCAACCATTGCAAGCTCTTTTTCCTCGGTGTCGGGAACACTCTCGATTGAACGGTAATCAAGAGAATCAATATTTGTTATCGTAGCAATAATTTCTGAAAGAGAATCATTCTCCTCCATACCCTGCTTTACTGCACGGCTGACATATTCAGGGAAAAGCGCCGCTGAATCAGTTGTTGCGAAAAATTTTGAAATGCTGTCTGAATCCTCACCTGAAACCTTGATGTTAAATCTTTTGAGCTGACGCTGATATGCGTCAAGCCCCTCAAGTTCTGTTCCGATATAGTTTTCTGACGGGTCGATTTCTTCAAGAGCCGCAGCAAAGCCCTTTGAAGTTGCATAAAGTCCCTTTTCAAGTTTAATATTATCAAATGCCATTAAAAAGACCTCCTTAAATTAAAGAATTACGGCAATTTCAGACTTTTCGGTGTCTTTGCCGATAATATATACAGGCTTTTTGCCTGAATCCGCAACAGTTATTCCGCCGCTGCCGTCACCGCTGAGATAGCCGTAACCACAACTCGGAACGCCCGAAGCATATTTGATTTTTGCATAACCTGAAACCTGAACTGTTGCACAGTATTCATTGCTTTCTTTTACAATACCAAACACATCGTGAGATGAATCACAGGCAACAAAATATCCGCTCTCGTTTACGCAAACAGGTGTTCCGATTTCAAGTTTTTCATTTGTTTTTACGGTAAGATATTTTTCATCAAATCCGTTATAGCTGACTGTCATATAAATTCCTCCTAAATTCTGAACTGGCTGTAATCAGCCTTTTTATCCGTGCTTTTCGCTTTTGCAAGCTGTAAAGACGGTTTGTTTTCCTCTGCGCTTCTTTTTTCAAAAGCATTTTTGAAAGCAATAAGCTCCTTTGAGGTCATAATGTCGGCAACGCTTTTGAACGCCGCCAAATCCATCTGCGGAAACGCTTTTGAGCAGAGTTTCATAAGCTCTTTTACAAGCGTTTTTCTGTATTCTCTTCCAAGCTGAGCCTCCTCTTCCATCTGGGAAAAGCATTTTGAAAGCTCGTTTGCCTCTTCCCTTGAAAGCATAACCTCATTTTCGCCCTCAAGGCATTTTTTTATGTCATTCATATTCATCCCGCCTTTTTTATTTTTAAAGGATTTTTCCACTCCTGCCTCTCTTTGAGCTGGCACGGCAACAAAACTGAACTCATATGCATCGCTCACATCGTCAAGAACAGTAAAGCAGGTTTTTGAAGAATACTCCCTGCCTGCAATATGTTTGCAGTACTGTGTGTTTCTGTCTGCTGAGCATATAGAACAGGTGCGTGTTTTAACAGAGCAGGAAATGGAAATCTCTTTTTTTATTCCTGCGTCAACCGCAGTTATAAAGTCCTCCGTACTGTCTGTTCTAACCATATACGCCTTGGCTTTGAGTGCATAATAATCCTCTCCGTCCGCCGTTTTTCTGCCTGCAATTTTTTCAACTCTCGTTTCAAAAATTCTCGCCTGCTGGTCGTCCGATTTCATAGAATGGTCTTTAATCCCCGTTTTGCCCACAAAAAGCTTCGCAAGCTGATTGAGCGCATTAACTGAAAACTTTTCAAAATCCCTGTCAACATCATTGTTGCACAGCGTAACCTCAAACACATAAAGGCTGTCCTTTGGAAAATCCTTTCTTGTAAACTGCCTGATTTTTTCATAATCGCTGTCGCTCGGGGTGTACCCCTTGCACACATATCCCTGTGTCAATCGGAAACCTCCTTTAAAATATTATCCGCCTGGGCATTGTAAAGGCGTGCTTTGGCAAGCTCTGTTTCATCCTGAAGAGTGATATTTGCCCACTTAACGCTTACTGGTAAAAATACGGATTTTATTTCAAGGTATTTCCTTGCTATTTTCATAAGCACGGGCGTTATGATTTTTCTGTAAGCCTCAAGCTCTGTTGTGAGCATATCCGCCTGCTGCTGACTCATTCTTTCCGTTGTAGACCACGAAAGCCCCAGCATATACGGCGGAAGTCCCGTTTTTGCAATAATCTGCTCCATAAGCTGCTTTACGGGAATCTCGCTTGAAAGAACATTGTTGTCCGCCCCGATAACCTGAACGCTGACATCGCCTACCGCAACAAAATCCTTAACGGAATCCCTGCTGCTCATAGCGTCCTGCCAAGCCTTGCAAATCTGATTTGCACGCTCCCTCGCAAGTCCTGCGTCCTCGGAATCATCCGTCGGCTTGTATGTAACTGCATACCTGAGATTTCCTGCGTGCTCCCAGTTTTCGCCTATCGTGTTGTAGATAGTCAAAAGCACATCGGAAATAAACGGCAGTCCCCTCAAAAGACTTGTGCCGAGAATCTCACCGGGCTGAGGATTGAGCGCAGAAAAAAGAATAAGTTCCTGATTTTCTATCTTCTTTCCCGAATTATAAAATTCAATGTCAAGATTGTTTTTCGCTCTCTTTACCTCAAGCGCCTCAAGCTCTGCGTTATAAAGCGCATAAAGCTGATAATCATTAGCAACGATTTCACCCGCCGCAGTGCCGTAAGTGAGCAGGTCTGACATATAGGTTGAAACAAAAGCGCTGATACCCGTTTGATTTCCGCCTACATTTATATTTTCAAAAAAATCGTTCATATCACGGTCAACAGCCTCGTTGCCCGTTTCAAACTCAAAGTCATTCATAAGCCTGATAATCTTGAGTATCGCCGCGTCAATTATCGGCACGCTTTCTCTGAGCGAGCCGTAAATTCTGTTGTTTACACCCATAGGGGTAAAGCAGTTAAGCTGCCAGTAGGGATGATTTGAATAAGCGCTTGTCTGCACCGCAGAGGCGGAAACCTTGTCCTTTGACGCCTTTTTACTGCTGAATAAGCCCAAACTTTCACATCCTTTCTACCGCAAATGTATAGATACCGCCTGATTTTTTCCCGTTTAAAACGGTTGAAACAAAATAGCGTATATCATCCATTGCGTGGTCGTTTTCTTTTTTCGGCGCGTCTCTTTTAATGCCGTTATCCCAGCGGTAAACGGAAAATTCCCTTATTGTGTCCGCACAGCACGGGTAAAAAAGTATCTCCTCGTTTTTGAGCGCCTGGCAAACAAGGTTGATACCCTTAACTACATCGTTATCCGCCTTTATAACCTTGTAGTCGCCGTGCCGTTTCACGGTTTGAATAAAGCTTGCCGCAGAGGGGTCTATTACAAGCGCTTCAATTTTTCTTGAACCTGCAAGCTTCAAAAGCTGTTCGTAATACTCCTCATCCGTAAGCTGAACTCCCGTATCTCTTGCGCTGTGATAATATTCGTCTATCCTGTACCATTTGCCTGAGGATTTTCCCCACAGACCGAGTGAAAACGGATTGACCGTTCCGTAATCGCAGGACAGATAATATTCCGAAAACGCGCCGCTGCTCTTTTTAATATGCCTGTCCCCTCTGAACATGGGATAAACAAGCCCGTCTGCCGCAACCCACTTGCCATCTATAAACCGCTCGTAAAAAGCGCCGCTGTAAAGGCTTTTGTATCTTCTTTTCACAGCCTGAGAAAGCGACGGATTATCGTCCATCGTGAAATGAAGATAAAGCATATTTTTCTGCTCTTTCTTTTTAATCCATTCGGTATAGAACCAATGAAACGGATGTTCAGGGTTGCAGTTGAACCAAAACCGCGCATTGTCAAGTGAGCATCTTGCAAGCGCCTGCTCAACAAAAGAACGGGGCATAAGAGCCACCTCGTCAAGCAGCACTCCTCCCAGGGTCATACCCTGAATCAGAGATGCGGAGGATTCATCCCGTCCGCCGAAAAGGTAAAAGCGGTTAACACGCCCGCCCTTTTCAATCTCTATGCAGTTTCGGCTCATTTTGTAATCGCAGTTAAATCCGAGGGAGATTAAGCTCGGTATAAGCGGCGTCACCACATTTCGCCTCAGTGAAGCGATAGTCTTGCCGCAAACGGCAAATGAAGTATCGCTGAAACGGTAAAACGCCCAGCTTACAAATGAAATACTCATACAAAGCGTTTTGCCCGAGCGAATTGCGCCGTCGCAGATAATTCCGTTTTTGCTCTTTGCGGGGCTGTTGTCGCACCACCATGTCAAAACGGCGAGCTGTTTTTTTGAAAACGGTACAAACTTATTCATTTATACTCTCTTCCACGGACGCCGCAACGCTTTTTGCGCCCTCTTCAAGCGCACGGTAAAAGCTCAGCGGTTCAGACGCCGAGCCGCTGTCCAGCTCTCTGAGTTTTTCGAGCGCCTTTATCCTGTCAAAAAATTTAATCTCCATGCCGCCGCCCCTCGGCCGCTTTATCTCGCTGATATTGTAGAGATTGAATTTCGGCAGTTTTTCAAGTATTTCGTTTTCGTCTGCAAAGAGGAGCATAACCGCGTCCTGTATTTCACCGAAAGCAAGGCGCTTTAAGCCGTCGCGGACCTCCTCCTGAACAGTTTTCTTTTTTCTTCCCATCAAATTACCTCCGATTACGATTGAAAGGAAACCCTTTCACTAATAGACGGAAAAAGGCGTCCGTATAGCGTAAAAGCACTATACGGACGCCTAAAAAAGTCCTGATTTATTTTTTTATTCACCAAGCGAGAATAATTTAGCCGTTTTTGAAAAAACACAAGCTATGTTCATCTCAACGGACTTTAATATTTTTCCCTCGGTGTGTATGAAGTGTGAAGAAGATGATGAGCCTTTTCGCTGTTGGGGCTTCCCAAAAATTCTTTATACAGCCTTTCCACAACGGGAGACTCGTGCGAACGCCTGATTTTGAGCTGAGCGTCCTCGTCATAGAGCGCCTTTGCTCTGAGTTCTCTAATGGGAACAGTATTTCTTGTAGCGTCTCTCTGAATAGGCTGACCGCCGCCGTTAATACATCCGCCGGGGCACGCCATAATCTCTATAAACTGATATTCGGATTTACCGTTTTTCACATCTTCACATATCTGCCTTGCGTTTGCAAGACCGCTTGCCGCCGCAACCTTGATTTCAACGCCGGCAACATTATATGTAGCGCTTCTTATGCCGTGAACGCCTCTAACCTCGGAAAAATCAACAAGTTCAAATTCTCCGTCAAGGATATTCGCCGCCGTTCTGAGCGCCGCTTCCATAACACCGCCCGACGCACCGAAAATAACGCCTGCACCCGATGCGGTATCAAACGGAGAATCAAACTCTTCATCTTTTAAGCCTGCAAAATTGATTGCCGCACCGCTTATCATCTGTCCGAGCTCCCTCGTAGTTATTGCGGCGTTAACATCGCCCGCCATTTCGGGGCGTGTAATTTCAAATTTTTTCGCCGTGCAGGGAATTACTGATACTACAAACAAATCATCGGGCGAAATGCCGTTCTTTTCACAATAATATGTTTTAAGAAGAGCGCCGAACATCTGCTGTGGTGATTTGCAGGTAGAAAGATTTCCGAGCAGTTCGGGATAATTATGCTCAAGGAATTTCACCCAGCCGGGACAGCAGGAAGTAAACATCGGAAGCGGCTTGTTGTTTTTGATTCTGTCAACAAGCTCGTTTGCCTCTTCAAGAATGGTGAGGTCTGCCGTAACATCCATATCAAAAACAGCGTCTGCACCGAGTCTTCTTATTGCACCGGGAAGTTTCTTTTCGACATTTGTGCCAATAGGCATATCAAACTCTTCGCCCAGCGTTGCCCTGATTGCAGGTGCGGTAAAGAAAACAACCTTTTTATTTGGGTCTGCAATCGCCTCCCACACATCGGGCACACTGCTTTTTTCATAAAGCGCACCGACAGGGCAGGATACTACGCACTGACCGCAGCCTACGCACGCTGTTTCCTGAAGCGGAATATCAAACGCACAGCCGATAGTTTTGTTATGCCCTCTGTTTCTCGGGCCTATAACGCCGACCGACTGTTTGTGACACATTGCGGTACAGCGCATACAGTGAATACATTTATTATTGTCACGCACAAGGTAGGAAGATGACAAATCAACCTCCTGTAACTTTTCCGTGTCGGGGAAACGGTCCTCGTCAACACCGTAATCCTTGCAGAGTTTTTGAAGTTCACATCTGTCCGAACGCACACAGGAAAGACATTTTTTATGATGCTCCGAAAGCAGAAGTTCAAGAGTTGTCTGCCTTGACTGACGCACCTTTGGCGTATTCGTCCACACCTCAAGCCCCTCTTCAACAGGGTATACACATGACGCAACAAGACTTCTTGCGCCCTTTACCTCAACAACGCACACACGGCACGCGCCTATGCAGTTTATCTCCTTGAGATAGCAAAGTGACGGAATATCAATGCCTGCAAGCCTTGCGGCTTCAATAATAGTTGTACCCTCTTCAGCCTGAACGGGAATACCGTTAATTTTAAGTGTAACCATTTCCGCCCCTCCTTATCTCTTTTCTATTGCGTCAAAGTGGCAGTTTCCCATACAAAGACCGCATTTGATACATTTATCCGTGTCTATAGTATGCGGCTCTCTAACATTGCCTGTTATTGCTCCCACAGGGCAGTTGCGTGCGCAAAGCGTACAGCCCTTGCACTTGTCGGGGTCTATCGTATATGAAAGCAGAGCCTTGCAAACATGGGCGGGGCAGTGCTTATTTTTGATATGCTCAAGATATTCGTCACCGAATGCGTTGAGCGTTGAAAGTATCGGATTTGCCGCTGTCTGACCTAGTGCGCAAAGTGACGAACTCTTCATGTGATTTGAAAGCTCCTTGATTTTGTCAAGGTCCTCAACAGTTGCCGTGCCCTCTGTTATTCTTGTAAGATAATCAAGAAGTTTTTTAGTGCCTATTCGGCAAGGTGTGCATTTTCCGCAGCTTTCATCAACGGTAAATTCAAGATAGAACTTTGAAATATCAACCATACAGGTATCTTCATCAAGAATAATCATACCGCCCGAGCCCATCATTGAACCGATTTCAACAAGGTTGTCGTAATCAATAGGAACATCTATGTAATCTGCGCTGATACAACCGCCTGACGGTCCACCCGTCTGCGCCGCCTTGAATTTTTTGCCGTTCGGCACTCCGCCTCCGATTTCCTCAACTATTTCACGGATAGTTGTTCCCATAGGCACTTCAACTAGACCAACATTATTTATCTTTCCGCCGAGCGCAAAAACCTTTGTGCCCTTTGATTTATCCGTTCCGATTGAAGAAAACCACTCGGAGCCTTTGAGAATAATAGGCGCAATATTTGCGTATGTTTCAACATTGTTTAGAATAGTCGGCTTTCCGAAAAGACCTTTGATAGCAGGGAATGGCGGTCTCGGTCTCGGCTCGCCTCTGTTGCCCTCAATAGATGTCATAAGCGCAGTTTCTTCACCGCATACAAATGCACCTGCTCCAAGCCTTATCTCAATATCAAAATCAAAGCCCGATTCAAGAATATTTTTTCCGAGAAGTCCGTATTCCCTTGCCTGCTCAATGGCAATCTGAAGTCTTGAAACGGCAATGGGATATTCAGCACGCACATAAACATAACCCTGATGCGAACCGATAGTGTAACCTGCAATCGTCATCGCCTCTATAATTGCGTGAGGGTCGCCCTCCAAAACAGAACGGTCCATAAATGCGCCGGGGTCGCCCTCGTCTGCATTACAGCATACATATTTTATATCATTGTCCTGCTCCATTGCAAACGCCCATTTTCTTCCCGTCGGGAATCCTGCGCCGCCTCTGCCCCTAAGTCCTGCGGCAAGAAGCTCGTCAATGACCTGCTGCGGCGTCATTTCATTAAGTACTTTCGCAAGCGCCTGATAAGCGTTTGCACCGATTGCTTCCTCAATATTTTCAGGGTCAATCATTCCGCAGTTGCGAAGCGCAATTCTCATCTGCTTTTTATAAAACGGCGTTTCGGAAAGCGGAATAGCCGTGCCATCTGAATGAACGGTTTCGGCATAAAGATATTTGTTTAAGGGCTTTCCGCCTTTTGCAAGGTGACCGCTTACTATCTCCGGAATTTCTTCAGGCGTAATCTGGCTGTAAAAAGCGCCCTCGGGATAAACAATCATAATAGGCCCTAAAGAGCAAAGACCGAAACAACCTGTTCTGACAACAAGCACATCGTCAATCCCCTGCTTTTCAAGTTCCTTTTTCATTGCCTTTATAACTTTTTTCGAGCCTGAAGAGGTACAGCCCGTACCTCCGCAGATAAGCACCTGTTTTCTGTACTGCGTATTCTTTTCAAGCTTTTCGCTCTCCTTGGCGGCAAGCTTTCTGACCATAACAAGATCACGGTATTTTTCTCTTATTTCATTAAGTTCACTTATTGTCATCAGCTTCACCGTCCTCCATATATTTCTCAAGAATTACATCAACCTTGTCAGGAGTAAGGTGTCCGTAAACCTCATCGTCTATCATAATAACAGGCGCAAGTCCGCACGCACCTACACAGCGACACGAATCTATGCTGAACAGCCTGTCGGGAGTGCATTCCCCGTTTTTTATACCAAGCTTTTCTTCAAGTCTTTCAAGAATTTTATCTGCGCCTTTAACATAACACGCCGTACCGAGACAAACAGATATTCTGTGTTTCCCTTTCGGCGTAAGGTTAAACTGGCTGTAAAAAGATGCCACACCGTAAACATCGCAAATCGGAATATTCAGCACCTGAGAAATTCTTTGCTGAATTTCATACGGAAGATAACCGTATATCCCCTGTGCCTCCTGCAATACGGGCATAAGATGCCCCGGAACATCCTTGTATTTTTCAAACACTTCCTGCAAAGCTTCCTTTTGCTCAAGTGTTTCTTCAAACAACGAAGCGTCCATATAATACCCCCTTAAAAACATACCTCTTATTTTACAGTAAATTTTAACAAAAATCTATATATTTCTTATAAATTTATGTATAAATTGATTAATTTTTGTCAATTTGAACTAAAACAAGCTTTGATTTTAAACATTATATACAAGGATTTATATTAATATTAAAAAAGATTGATACCTCTTTCTTAAATATGTAAAAAGAAAAAGCCCTTGAAGCCGAAACCAGCTTCAAAGGCTTTTGTAATTATATTTATTTGTTTAACCGCGTACTACATCGCTTGCAGGAACAAACGAACCGTCAGCTTCTCCGCCGATTGTAATTGTTACGGTGTCGCCTTTATTAACAAGCAAAACATCCATACAATCGCTTACGGAAATATAATAATATGTTCCGTCAACAGCGAGGTAGTAATATGTGTTGCCGTTATTTACAGCAGATTTAATATCAGTTACTGTTCCTGTAACTGTATTACCGTCACTCTGTGCGGGCGGAGTCTGTGTATCGGTATCAGCCGTATCGTCTGTTACATCTTCTACAAGATAATCATCGGCAGTTGTGTCGCTTTCAACCATACCCTTATCTTTAAGCGCCTGGATATAGTTTTCAACTGCGGCATTGAGTGCCTTAGTATCACTCTTCATTGTGTCTACAAGACCTGTGCCGACAATCGTCTTGTCCTCAAGATTTACAAGCGCATAGCCTTTAACCGTGTTACTGTCTCCGTAAAGGCTCATGAAGTATGTGGGCTTGCCCTCGATGTTCAAAAGAATCGGGAATGTAGCGTAATACTTATAGTTCTGTACTGCGTCCTCGGCAGACTGCTGTGCGGAATATTCCTGAGCACCGCCGTTTTGATAATATCTTGTTTCCTTTGTTCTCTGGTTGCAGAGAATAAATCCAAAGTTAGAAGCGTCAGCTTCAGATGAGGTTACGCCTGTGTAAACCCATACATCGTCGTCCAATGCGATATAACCGTTACCCTGTGAGGTAAGGTTAACATCGTTCTGGAAAATAATTGAGTTCCAGAAACCGTTTTTGAGTTTTCCGTAATAGTTATACTGCTCAAGAAGAAGATTTGCAGAATAAACAACATCTATCCACTCAAGGTCAGCGTCTGTCTTTACGCTTTCAATATCGTGATATGTGCTTTCACCTGTAATAGCGTCAGTTATAATAACGCCCTTAACATCAGTACCGCCGAATAAACCGATTGTCTTATCAAGCACGGGAGTAATCCAATAGGGATAGCCGTCATCTGATATTTCAAAATTCGGAGTATCAATAATCTCTGTGGGATACTGAAATCTGATATGTCTTACAAGCTTTTCATTAAACAACTCTGTGGGGCTGTATTTAATGCAAGCACCGAATTCATCAATGCAGTTAACAACAGTAACCTTCTGGGAAACAAGGTCAATAATCATATAAGCGGGAAGACCCTCTTTAGTATTATTAAACCATTTAAACACATCGGCATATTCAAGGTATGCAACTCTTACAGGCGTGTTGTTGTAGTTAATCATAGTTGTTGTGTTTGAAACAACATACTGGCTCTTGTATTCCGAAAGAAGACCAAGCTGCTGGTCAGCAAGAGTAAGTGCTCTTGACTCATCTATTCTCGGAACGGTATCAACGCTTATCTCGTCAAAATCTTCAACAAAATCGCCGTCTGAAACGGGCATTAATTCGCTGTATGCGCTTGCACGGAAAAATGTTGTTCCGAAAAGCCAGCCGATAGCCATTACAACAACTATAACGCCAACGATTATTGCGGGTATAAGCGATTTTTTCTTAACATATTCTCTGCGTTCTATTTTCTTGTTCGCTTTGCAAATGATTGCAAAGAAAACCATAAACAGAGCAATGATAAGAATAAGAAATGTATACATATTTGTATCGTGGATATTAAGCGCAGGAAGCATCATATAATATGCAACCGAGCCTGCCACAAGTGTAAGAAGCGCCGAAATTAAAAGTTTTAATCCAATTTTCGGCGGTTTTACAATCACATCCACTTCGTCATTTTTAGGCCACTTGAATTTAGCCTTGAAGTCATTGATAACTTCATCGGCATCATAATCAAAATTGGGCATCTGTTCGCTCATTTTAATTCTCCTGTTCTGAATAATTAGCAAATTTATAACAAATAAATTTGCAATGAAATAATGATAACATAAGTAAAAACATTATTCAACAGTTAAATATTATCTTTAACTTTAGCTCAACAAAAAAATCAGGACTGCCAAAGCAATCCTGATTTGATTTTGTAATTATGCTTATTTAATATGTTATTCTAAAATTAAACTCTTGTCATCTGTCTTGCGTCCATAAGATATTCGTCAGAAGCAGGATATTTCATATCATAAGAAATCTGAACTGAAGCGCTCTTATCTTTAATAACGCTTACATTAGCATGATTAACTTCAACTGTAACAGCCATATGGTAATCAGCAGCAGTTATTGTCTTAGAAGCGGTATCAATTGTGATTGTACCTACACCGCCCTGATACTTAACAAGGCAGTTCTCCTCAGTTGTGCCGCTTGCCCATGAGAGCATAGAAATAGAATCAACTGTTGCGCCGATGTCGCCGAGAACCTCGAAGAATCTACCCTGAGAATCTTCACCACGCATTGACATCTGGCCGGGTTTAGGCTGAATCTGAATTGTGATTGTTCCGTCGCCGTTATCCTTTACATTGCAAGCCTGGCAATCTTCAGGAGTAAAGTAAGATGTTCTGAAGTCTAAAACGCCTGCGCTTGTCGGATTTTCGCTTGTGTTATCAAGCTGAGGATCTCTGTTGTTGCACGGAGGAAGACCGTAAACGCTGGGTTTAAACAATCCGTCAACAATACCGGGAACGATGCCGTTGATCATTGAGTTTTCACTGCCCTCGATAAGAACAGATTCAATGTTAAGCTTTTCTTCGCCGAGTAATTTATAGTAGGTTACTGTATTGCCTTCGCCATCGATGTAATCAGCAGTCTGAGCTTTTGTGTTGTTGTAACATTCAACATAGTAATTAACAACATCTTCTTCGCTTGCGAATTCAACACCGCCGTATGTACCAGATGCAAAAGCATCGATTACGGTTTCAGAGCCAGCTTCTGTGCCTTCTTCACCCTCAGTACCGGTCTCTTTATAAGAGCCGTCCTGAACTTCTTTGATTGCCTGTATTGTTCCGTTTGTTACATAATTGATTTTCTCGCATCCTGCAAGAGCAAGAACAAAAGAAGCAACAAGAACAACACAAAGAATTGATTTAATTGTTTTCTTCATTCCTTTGGTACCCCTTTCAGTACGAACTAAGCATAATCAAATTGCTACTATTTAAATTTATTATAAAATTCACAAAAAGTCAATAGAAAAATTACATAATTGAAACAATTTCTTATTCAACAGCGTAAATTTGTTTAAAAATATTTTATTGTTATTTTGAATGATGTGTGCTATACTTGCAATATAATATGTATAACAACTGTATGTGAGGTAAAATATATGAGATGTAAAAACTGCGGTTTTGATAATCAGGAAGGCAGATACATCTGCGAAAACTGCGGCTCTCCTCTTTTTGATGACAATAACGAAATCATCCCTGAAGAGGATAATGCTCAGGAAATTATTGAAGCACCCGTTCAAAACAATAATGACGCTGATGACGATGACAAAACTAAAGACAAAAGAAATATAATCATTATAATAGTTTTGGCAGTGATTCTCGTTGCAATGATTGTCGGCATCATTGTTTCTGCAGTAACTAATAAAGATGAGGAAACCTCATCCTCAGATCCGTCCGTGTCAGTAACGGAAGAGCTCACAGAGGATGAATCTACAAAGCGAACAACAACTGAAAAGAAAACAACAGAAACTACTACTGAGGCTACAACAGAGGCAACAACCGCTCCCCCCACAACTGTTGCAACTACTCAGAAGAAATACGATGTAACTGTTGATATTGACGGCAGCGGAAAAGTTACAGGCGACGGTACTTTCACAGATGGCTCAAGAACAACACTTGTAGCCACTCCCGATGAGGGATATGAATTCATAGGCTGGTATGACAATAAAACAAAAGAACTCAAAGCCTCAAACTCAAAATACACCGTAACCGTAAACAGCGATATTTCTCTTACTGCAAGATTTGCAAAAACACCTGAGGAGAGTACATCAAATGTCGAAGGGTGAGCAAGCAAAACAGCTTTTCATGTCAGGTCTCAACTGCTCGCAATCCGTTGCAATCGCGTTTTGCGATGAAATGAATATGGACAGCGAAACTGTCAAGAAACTCGTAATCGGCTTTGGCGGCGGAATGGGCAGACTTCGTGAGGTTTGCGGAGCAGTCAGCGGTATGGTTTTCGTTTTGTCTGCGCTTTACGGTGATAAAGGCAGAACGGAAGTTTATTCAATGGTGCAAACGGTGGCTAAAGAATACGAAAAGGCAAACGGCTCAATAGTATGCCGTGAGCTTCTCGGTATGGCGCCAAAGCAAATCGACTCTCCTGTACCCGAAGAGAGAACAAAGGAATATTACAAAAAACGCCCCTGCGCAGAACTTTGCAGGATTGCGGCAGATATACTTGAAAACTTCATAAATACCTATAATAACGGCTGATTTGACTAATAATAAAAAAACTATTGCATTTTTGAAAATAATGTGTTATATTATTTGAGCATTAATTATGCAGATACACCTTTTATAGGTATGCGCCGGTAGCTCAGCTGGATAGAGTGTTTGGCTACGAACCAGAAGGTCGGGGGTTCGAATCCCTTCCGGCGTACCAAAAACCTCAGGTAACTCATGTTGCCTGAGGCTTTTATTTTTGGTATTTTCTCACTAATAATTACTCATAAACCGAGTAGTCATATGTGACATTACATATAAAATAGGTATAAGTATATATTTTCACTTGCTAACATTTACAATTATAAAACCTATCAAAGACGCCTATTTGACTCCCACTGACATAAATTGAAAAGAATTCGGCTCAAGGATTTTTGTTCCTTGAGCCTTTTTTGTTATGCTGAGAAATGTATGAACTTATTTTTTCTTTCGTTTTCTGATTCAGTTATCAGATTACCCATTGCATCTGCAACCGTTTGCTGCATATTGTTTGTCACATGCATATATGTGTTCATAGTAAACCCTGCATCTGTATGTCCGAGCATATGAGATATCGTCTTGATATCCATTCCTTGTTCTAATGATAGCGTTGCAAAGCTGTGTCTCAAATCGTGAAAGCGTATTTGTGGTACTCCTGCTCGTTTTTGCATTCTGTGTAGTTTTCTTGTAACCGATGCCGGATCACGAAGTCCGCCTGTTATTGGTGATGGGAATATTAATTTATTATCAAGCCTTTGCCTGCTTCTTAGCAATATCAGTTGATTAAAACATTCATCGCATAACGCAATCGTTCGTATGGACGAGGCAGTTTTCGGTGTTGTTACCTTTAGTTCACTGCCTATCCTTTGCACCTGCTTGTTGACTGATATTGTTTTGTTTTTCATATCAAGGTCATCCCAAGTCAGTGCAAGTATTTCGCCAAGCCGCAAGCCTGTTGTAATCTCAAGAATATAGAATTCATAACATCCTGAGTCCTTTGTTTCCTGAAGAAATCTGCCAAGCTCGTTTGCTTTCAGCGTTTGCATTTCCTTTGGTGCGTCTTTAGGCAACTGTACCTTTTTACAAGGATTACTGTCTATCAATCCCTCGTCCTCTGCTTTTTGCAGGCAGGTTTGCAAGGCTATTTTGATATCCTTTACTGTCTTTGCAGATAAGCCTTTCCCTTTCTTTTTAACATTTCTTATTCTCCCATTGGTATACATTTTCATTAGAAATTGCTGACAGGCTACTGTTGATATATCCTTGATTTTCATACCGCCAAGATTAGGTAGTATATATCTGTCAAAATAGTTTTGATAACTGTTTCTTGTGTATTCTTTTACACTCACTGCGCAAAATGATTCAAACCAAATTTTTGACCACTCTTCAAGTGTAGGCTCGGGGTTTGTAAGAAAATCACATCTTTCAATTATCCTTTGCCGCTTGTTGTTCTCGGCTATCGCCTTTTCAAGCTTTTCCTTGCACTCGGCTTTCGTTTTTGCAAGAACATTTTTTCTTACTCTCTTGCCGTTAACTATCTCACCTGTATAATAGCGACCTTCCCACCTACCATCCTTGCGTTTGGTTATTGTTCCTTCGCCGTTATTTCGTTTTGCCATTGCAACCTCCTTTCTGCCTGTGGCAACACAACATTACCACAAGCGTTTTTCAATATCCAGATAATTATTCTCTTTTTGAATTTGTTTCAATCCAACTTCTCAGTTGCTCTTTTGGAACAGACTTTCTTCTGCCCATTACAACAACAGGAAAGCTGTTGTCATTTCTAATAAGTTTGTATAGACTGACTGCAGATATTCCTAGTACCTCTGCTGCTTCGGGAACTGAAAGCATTACAGGCATTTCATCAAAATCTTTATACATATTGTCTCCTTTCAACCTGCCGATTTGTGTCGGCAGGTATTTTTTTTACATACTCATCGTGTAATCGTTGTCATCATATTCCTCATAACCTGAAGTTTTTTGACCTCTTGCAAGGCGCTTGTTGATTCCTTTTTTAGATAACTTGAATCTTTTTCTCCTGTATCTTCTGTTGCTTGTATTCAGAAGGTCTGCGAAATTACCCATAAAACGAATGCTCCAAGGGATAAGAGCTGCATTGCTGTCAGAATCCAACTGCCTATCCTTTGCCTCAGAAACATATCTTTCATATATTTCTTTTCCAGAGAAAGACTGTTCGAAAAATCGTCGCTCATTCTCCCAGCCTGTGAGGAGATCTCTTTCATCGTATTCCGAGTTTGATCTTTCACTATTTCCATCTGGCTTGTCACTTCCGTATTGAAACTCTCCGCTGTTTGTTCCAACTCCTGTATGTAAGACTGAAGTTCCGTTGCCTGATCTTCCATAATCTCTGCCATCTGTTTTGTTGTAATCATCGTTTGCAGCATGTCCTGTTGCTGTTCCATTATTGATATTTGATGTGCCAGCAGACTGATAAGACTTTCCCAGTTTTCTTCTGTTATTACTGCGCAGGTCTGAGGTGTCTGTGCCTGTCTCATCATGTCCTTCATGTCTTCGAAGGAATTCTTTCCGTTTTGTGAATTCATTTTCCATTGCTCCTTTCAAATATTTATCTTCGTGCAGTTTAAAATCT
>UQFL01000037.1 GCA_900540305.1 uncultured Oscillospiraceae bacterium
AGATCTACACTTATGCGATCGTCGGCAGCGTCAGATGTGTATAAGAGACAGCACCGGTATTGTTTAAAACTTGATTAATTTTTTTTACAATCTTTCTATACTGAAAATTTATTTTGTTATCATTTTTCGCGAGAAAGTTTTTTAAAGTAGTTTCAACATCATTTTTTCTCTTGATAACATTTTCAGCTAAATCGAGTTTTTCTCTGTTTTCTTTAAAAAATTTTGATTTGTCATATTTTTCCAACGCCTGCCTACTTTTCACTGGTACATATTCATCATAATAAGAAATAATATCCCAATTTTTGAATCCTAACTCTTTTAATACTTCTGTTTCAAACTTTTTGTATTTTTCTTTTTGAATAATCTTGAATAAAATCAAAACGATGAGTACAAGAACAAGCATTATTAAAATGAATATCATTTTCATTCTTCTCCTATTTTTTACACAATCAAATATTTTTTATATTACTTCTAATTACAATAACTGTCAAGTATTTCAATATTTTTCTTTTAATTATAATTTAAAGTACAAAAAAAGTCTCCTATGGCAAAATAATAACCATCGGAGACTTAATTCTTTAATTTAGCCTTAACCTTCAATTACTGCTGAGCAGGCTCGGTCTGCGCCTGAGTTGTATCGCTTGCAGGAGCAGTAGTTTCATATTTACTCATCAGACCGCTTGAAATTACAAATCTTTCCTCATACTTGATTCCGTATTCATTGAGGAGCGGTAAAACCTCTTCGCCGAGGAAAGTCGGGTCTGCATCTTCATCCTGAACGATAAACTCAGTACCGGGGTCGAGATATTTAATTTCTCTTGTAAGCCCCTCAATACCGTCAACCTCTTCACCCTCAAAGAAGATATAGGTTTCTTTTACGGTAATTATACCTTCAAAACGGTTGGAAGAAGATGTGCTTTCAGTTGCCTGTGGAGCGGTAGTTTCCTCGGGATTGAACACTTTATCAAGCGCACCGCTGAAATACACATAACAAACAACGGCAACAATAACCACAACAAAAGTGATTATAACAGGCCACTTCGTGTTCTTTTTTTCTTTTTTAAATCTATGTCTTTCAAGCGTTGCTGTTTCCTCTTCAATATGAGTCTGACTAACATCAACGCTGTTTTCCATTTCCATATAGGAAGCGTCAGTCACCTTGTGAACAACAAGAGGGCTGTCCAGCTTTTCTTCGTTATTACTCATACAAAATGTTCCTCTAATCAAAATTGTTTATAATAGAATATCATAAATAATATTTTTTTTCAATATATATTGAAATTAAAATATGCGGCTGTTATAATCAAATAAAAGATTGAAACGGAGTGTAGTTATGAGAATTTTAACATTTGACATCGGCGGCACTAATATAAAATACGGAATATGCAACGAAAAGTTTTTACTGTCCGATGTGCATTCCGTTCCCACCGAAGCGTCAAAAGGCGGTCAATATATCATCAACAAAGTTCTTGATATTATTGAAACTTACGATAATATAGACCGTATCGCTATAAGCACAGCTGGCCAGGTTGATTCCGAAAGCGGTATCGTTGTTTATGCTACTGACAACATCCCCTATTACACGGGAATGATGGTTAAAAAGATGATAGAAACAAAAACAGGAATACCCACTTTCGTTGAAAATGATGTAAATTCAGCCGCTCTCGGCGAGGCTAATTTCGGAGCCGCAAAGGGATTCACCGATTTTATTTGCCTTACATTCGGAACAGGTATCGGCGGAGCAATTTTCCTTAACGGAAAACTTTATAAAGGCGGTCATTCATCTGCAGGTGAATTCGGTCATCTTATAACTCACGCCGGCGGAAAATCTTGTACCTGCGGCGGGGAGGGCTGTTATGAGCAGTACGCTTCTGCAAAAGCTCTTTCTCAAGCAGTTGAAAAGGTAGCAGGAAAACCGCTGAACGGTTTTCAGATTTTCAGCAAAGAAAATTTTGAAAATCCCGAAATCAGACATGCAGTTGATATTTGGATTGACGAAATTATTCTCGGTCTTAAAAGCCTTATTTATGTATTCGACCCTCAGCTTATCGTTTTAGGCGGAGGAATTATGAACGAAAAATACATAATAGAGCTTATTGACAGAAAGATATATAAAGAATTAATGGAAAACTTTAAAAGCGTTAAAATCGTAAATTCTCAGCTTGGCAATGACGCAGGTCTTCTCGGTGCCGCTTTTCAGGCTTCTAAATTAAAATAATTTTAAAAGCAAAAGCAGGGGTAAATCCCCTGCTTTTTTATATGTCTATTTGCATTTCATAGTCAAAACGCCATCTGAATTAAATTCGGTAATAATTTCTTTCGTTGCAGATTGACCGTTTTTAAATTTTACGGTGATTGTAATAGTATCAGTAGGCAAATCTTCAAAATCTGTTTCGGGATTGTTAATCAAATATTCAGCCGCCGCACCAGGATAGTAGTAAACGCCCTCAATTTTGTCAGATGCATGATATGTTTTGGCTTTTAACTCTTTTTCGTCGTGATGAACTACTGATGAAGTCTTAGCTTTATCCATTATCAGTATACAGTATTCATAATAATTTTCGTCTGCCTGTGCCATATCTGACGAATCAACAGAATATTCGGATGTTAATATTTTTGATATATCAAAATCTTCATCATAAACATATTCTGAATAATTACTATTGTTTAAAAGTTCTTCTACATATTCTTCTTTATAACGCTCTGAATTTTCGCCCTCTAAAGAAGATAAAGTGTTATTATACTCATCATACTGTTCCTTTGTTAGCGGAATCACTGCTGAATAAAACTTTTTCTGCTCTATCAAGTAATTTTTTAGTGGATTGTCAAGATATGAAAACGACCCGTTTTCGCTCTCAAATATAACCGATTCAATTTCATAATCGGACTGCACAGACAATCCGTTATCTTCACTGCTAGCACACAAAGTATATTCGCCGTTATCTTTATCAAGCGTAAATTTTATATTCATTAATGTAACATCATCATCGTTTATAACCTGTGCATTGCTTACACTATCATCAGCATATGCGATGATTGAAAAATCAAGCGCATTCGCAACGAGATTATTTTGAGATGTATTATCATTGCCTATTACATTATCATTTGAAGCACGATATATGCCAAAACCGCCTGCCAAAATCAATGCAAATGCGGCGGCAACAGCAAAAAATTTTTTAGAAGAAAAAGAAATTCTTTTCTTCTTTTCAACACTGTCGAGAACTTTGTTTTTCAACTCATTGCTCGGCTTAATTTCGTCGAACAACTCTATATATTCATTCTTCATACATAATTCTCCTTTTCAAGTATTTCTTTGAGTTTCAGTCTTGAGCGTGAAAGAAGCACTCCTACATTGCCTTCTTTCAGATTCAACGCAGATGCAATCTCCTTAATACTCATATCTTCATAATAAAAAAGATATAATACCGTACAGTATTTCTTTGGCAATTTCTTTAGTGCATAAGACAAATCTTCCTTTTCAACATTTACAGATTCAAAAGACTCATCGAGTTCACAAACTTTAGTTTTCCAAAAAGATTTCAGGTTTGTTTTTGAACAATTTAATGTAACTCTGATAAACCAAGCTTTTTCATGTTCTGCACATTCAAATTCAGGCTGTTTTCTTATATAGCGAAAAAACACCTCCTGATAAACATCATCAGCATCCACTTCATGTTTCATTTGCGCAAAAGCAAGCCTGTAAACCATATCGCTGTTTCGGTTAATCGTTTCTATAATTTCATCATGATGAATCACTCTGAGACCTCCTTTCAATAGTAATACTTTTCAAAGGCTAAAAATTTAACACTAAAAAAAGACTGTTTCAAAAAAGAAACAGTCTGATAATCAAATAAAGTACTTAATTAGATTTTCGACAGACAGAACACCGTCATTTCTGAGAATTTCAACATATCTCTCCATATTTACATCGCTATGCTCAGTTTCTTTACTCCAAAGGTGAATAGTCCAAGAATCATTGCCGAAAAACGCAGGAATAAGCACACCGACAGCAGCCGTTTTGACTTTTGACAAAACATCCCTATCATAAACAGCCTGCATAAAATAGCGAAACAAAAAGTATACAGCTATATTTTCGCAGCTTTTTGAATTAATAGCAGACTTGTCAAAAGAGCCGTTTTTGACCTTTTCAACCCATTCGTTATTTATCACCTCAGGATTATTGAAAACATCCTTAAAATCAAGTACAGCGCCTCCCTCTTCATAACTATCAATATCGTTCTGAAGTTTCTGCGCATATTTAAGAAGCTGAATAATTCTTTCATTCAGCGGCAATTCTTTATTTTTAACAATCTGGTAAACCTTATTGCGAGCTTTTATAAGATAAAAATATAATTCTGCATCAATATCATTCAAAGACGGCGGGTCGGAATTGAGCGTTGTTTCAAAATCAAACTCACCCTCAAGTTTCCACATCATATCGCTTGCAACGGGGCAAGAAAATGAAAGTCCCATCTCTCGGGTTGAACCGAAATCATTTATAAAGCGAGGAAAAGTTCTGCAAGTAAAGGGCGTATGTTCCCCGCCTATTGCTATGTGCATATCACAGAGATTGCTGTCATTAAGAAAAGGGCATCTTTTTCTATCGGTAAGTCTGAAAATCGTATTTCCGAATTCATCCTTATCTAGAACGCTGTCAATACGCTGTTTAATATCACCCGAAAGCGTTTTATAATATTCGAGAGAATCTATATCAGCATCAACTTCCCACCCTTGGCAGCAGGAATCAGGACAATCGCCTGCAATGCACTCAAAATCTTTATAAAAAGAAGGAGTAACGATTTTCATAATACACCTCTAAATCTGTACAGACTACCATAACATTCTCTATAAAATGAAAAAAAGGAAAAACCACAAATGTGGATTTTCCTTTTTTTGGTGCGAGAGACGGGACTTGAACCCGTACGAGTCGCCCCACACGCCCCTCAAACGTGCGCGTCTGCCGATTCCGCCACTCTCGCTCACAACGATAGTGATTATATCAGATAAGACTGCTGTTGTCAATAACTTTTTAGAAAAAAGTTTGAATTTTTTTTGGCTCGTCGATTATGTAATCTGCACCGCTGATTTCAAGGCTTTCTTTGCTCCTAAATCCCCACAAAACGCCTATGCTGACACAGCCGAGATTCTTGGCAGTTTTTATATCTACATCGCTGTCCCCTATCCATACACAGTCCTCACTGTTAATAGCGAAAGACTTTAAAATATTCTGCGCTGCAGTCGGATCGGGTTTTTTGGGTACATCATCAAGAGCGCCCTGAACGGCGTCAAAAACATTTTCTCCGAATAATGTTGAAATCATACCCTTTGCAGCTACATCAGGTTTATTTGTGCACACAACAAGTATTTTTCCCTTATCTTTAAGGAATTTAACAGTTTCAAGAATATCGGGATAAATATGTGCGTGGTCAAGCTTGATTCTATTATATTCTTTTTTAAATAAAGAATATTGATATTCAAGCTCTTCATCGGTCAAAGTATTCTCAAAAGCCCTTTTAACAAGCAACTTTGCTCCATTACCTACAAAACCTTTATAATCGTCTACGCTCCATTTAAGCGGTCTGCCAGCCTTTTCAAGCAAAATGTCGCAGGCAATTCCAAGATCGTCGATAGTATTGACCAAAGTACCGTCAAGGTCAAAAATAATACATTTCTTCGATTTTAAAGCCCCGATATATTCGGGGCTTTCGCTGTTTTGATTTTTAATAGAATTATCAGTCATATAAATCACTTAAATCTTCAAATTTCTTTTTCTTTGCATTTGATACTATTTTATATCCTACAAAAACAGCCGCAACAGCAACGATTACAGAAAATTCAATATATATTGTTTTTTCTCTCTCTTTACTTGTAACAGAAAGCTGTCCACTTTTAACTTTAGTCCACAAATCAGCTTCAAGTTCAAGAATATTTTGAGGCAAATTTTCAAAATACTGCCCTTTCGGTGCGTTAGTAGGATATACTGCTTCATCTCCGTAAAGCGAATACTCTTCATTGCTTGTAACCGCAGTATTCGGTGAAGCGTAATAGATGTATTCAGCATTCTCAAGAGCAACCTGAGGTTCCTGCATAAAGTTTATAAAAGCCTCAGCTCCTTCCTTATTCTGTGCACAGGTAGGAATACAGAACGCATCATAGAAATAGTTTACACCCTCTTCAGGGAAACAGAAACCGAGGTCGGGATTGTTCTCATTCATAAGAACATAGTCGCCAGCATAATAAGTTGCAAAGGCGTATTCGCCACTCTCCATAAGGTTGAAAACCTCGTCCATTACATAAACGGGATTAACCTTGTCTTTCTGCTCAGCAAGAAGTTCTGCCGCAGCATTCCAATCACTTTCCGAAGTAGTGTTGTAATTCTGACCGAGCATAGCCTGTGCTATTGCAAATGCGTCTCGTGAATTGTTGAACATAAGTACTTTACCTTTGTACTGTTCGTCCCACAAAACTTCCCAGCTTGTAGGTTCTTCACTTACGAGAGATTTGTTGTAAATAAGAATAGTTGTTCCTACATTATAGCAAAGAGAATATTTTTGCTCCTCATCAAAGAAAAGATGCTGATACTTTTCATCAATGTATTTAATATTCGGAACATTGTCCCAGTTAATCTCAAGCAGCATATCTTCTTCAATCAATCTGCCTATCATATAATCACTTGGAACAATAACATCGTAAGAAACGCCGCCGCCAGAAAGTTTTGAATACATATTTTCATTAGATTCAAAGTTGGTATAATTGACAGTTGCGCCTGTAAGTCTTTCGAACTCGGAAACTACATCCATTGAGCCTTCCGAGCCGTCTGAAATATATTCACCCCAGTTATAAACATTGATAACCGTGCCCTGAAGTCCAAGGTTTTCATAATAGCTTATCTGCTCGTCTGTGAAAACCTCTTCGTCCTCAGCAAACGCTGCAAGGGCGGGTGAAAATGCGGATACTGAAAATATTACGGTTAAAAATAACAAGATAAATTTCTTCATTTCTTATCACTCTTACCCTTTTTTTCTGCTCTCGCCTGTGCAACATTCATAAGAATAAGAAGCACAAGAATAACTACAAACATAAGAGTGGAAAGCGCATACATATCAGGCTTTACCCTTTTCTTTGTAAGAGAGAAAATATAAATCGGAAGAGTCTGAAAGCTCGGTCCGTTTGTGAAATAAGAAATAATGAAATCATCGAGAGACAATGTAAAGCTCATAACAAGACCTGTAATAATACCGCTTGTTATGTTCGGCATAACAACTTTGAAAAATGCTTTAACAGGCTTACAGCCAAGGTCAACAGCTGCCTCATAGATATTCATATCAAACTGTCTGAGTTTAGGCATAACATTAAGCACAACATAAGGTAGGCAGAATGTTACATGAGCTATGAGAAGCGACCAGAAATTGAGAACGCTTGTCTGATTAATAAGAGTTCCCGCAAAAACGAAAAGAAGCATCATTGAAATACCTGTAACGATTTCGGGGTTCATCATGGGAACATTTGTAACTGTCATTACTGCACTGCGGAGTTTTCTGCTGCGGTAATTAAAGATACCGACAGATGCCATTGTGCCGATAAATGTTGAAAGAAGAGATGAGCAAACAGCTAAAAGAATAGTATTTTTAAGCGCAGTCATAGCCGCTGCGTTATTAAACATCTCATTCCACCATTTAACAGAAAAATCAGAAAACTCATATGTGCTTGCATTTTCGTTGAATGAAAAAACAGCCATAACGCCTATCGGCGCATAAAGGAAAAAGAGAATGAGCGCCATATAAATTTTTGACGCGGGAGAAAGTTTAGATTTATTCATATAACAAGTCCTCCCTCCGATTCATCTTTTGCGCCGAGAAAATTCATAATTCCAAGGCTTGCAAGAATAAGCACCATCAAAACAAGAGAAAGACTTGCGCCGAGATGGTAATTATTTGCAGTCTGAAACTGTGTTTCAATTACATCACCGATAAGAACAATCTGTCCTCCGCCGAGTTTCTGCGTAATATAGAATGTTGATACACACGGAACAAATACCATGGTGATTCCGCTGAGCACGCCTGGAAGAGAGAGTGGCATAATAACCTTTCTCATAATATGAGTACGGTTTGAGCCAAGATCCTGCGCCGCTTCAATAAGCGAGTTATCCATTTTTGTAAGAACTGAATAAATAGGAAGAATCATATACGGCAGGAAATTATAAACCATACCGAGAATAACTGCGCCGCCAGTGTTTATAAGCTTAACGCTGTCAAGCCCGAGAGCATTAAGTGCTGAATTAATAATTCCCGTATCTCCGAGTATAGTCATCCAAGAATATGTTCTTATAAGAAAGTTCATCCACATCGGAAGCATAACGATAAGCACCATCATACTCTGTGTGTTTACATTTGTTTTTGAAATAAAATAAGCAAAAGGATAAGCGATTACAAGACATATAACAGTTGCCACAACCCCGTAAATGATTGAAAGAAGAATTGTTGAGGTATATGCGGGAATCGCCTTAATATATGAAAGCGAAAACGCACCGGAACTGTCTGTAAACGCATAGTAAACAACCATAATAAGCGGAGCAATGATGAAAAGCACCGCCCAAATTAAATAAGGCTTGTCAACAAGCTTTCTTGTAATGCTTTTATTCATCTTCCGCCTCCCACTCGTAGTCAGCGTCATTGATATGGTCAAATTCATCTGAGAAGAATGAATAGTCACCAAACTCGCCGCTGTATTCACTGCGCTTCATTACATGAATGGAGTCAGCGTCAATGTACATACCGATATTGTCGCCCACTTTATGCTGTTCAGTAGTTTGAACAAGCCAGATAAAGCCACCGACATCAACAAAAGTTTCGTAAAAGGTACCCTTGAACACAACATCGGTAACCACGCCGGTCAAAGTGTCCTTTTCACCGATTTTGCGAATTTCAATATCTTCCGGTCTGATAACAGCTTCAACCTGCTCATTAGGCGCAAAACCTTTATCAAGGCAGTCGAAAACAACGCCTGAAATTTTAACGCAGTAGTCTTTAATCATAATAGCGTCAACTATATTTGACTCGCCGATAAAATCAGCTACAAATGCGTTAACAGGCTCGTTATATATATCCTCAGGAGTACCTATCTGCTGAATTTTACCCTTGTCCATTACAACAACACGGTCGCTCATTGAAAGAGCTTCCTCCTGGTCATGAGTTACATAAATAAATGTAATACCGAGTCTTTTCTGAATGGCTTTAAGTTCTTTCTGCATATCCTTTCTGAGCTTAAGGTCTAGAGCTCCGAGAGGCTCGTCAAGCAAAAGAACATGTGGTTTGTTAGCAAGCGCTCTTGCAATAGCAACTCGCTGCTGCTGACCGCCCGAAAGGCTGTTAATAGAACGCTTTTCAAAGCCTTTGAGATTAACAAGTTCAAGCATTTCGGCAACTGTTTTTCTGATTTCAGGTTTGCTCATTTTCTGAAGTTCAGGACCGAACGCAACATTCTCAAATACATTTAAATGAGAAAAAAGAGCATAACGCTGAAAGATAGTGTTAACCTTTCGTTTGTGCGGCGGTATGTCATTAATGACTTTACCTTCAAATACAATTTCACCGCTGTTTGGCTCAACGAAGCCTGCTATGCAGCGTAATGTAGTTGTTTTTCCGCAGCCGGAAGGACCAAGCAGCGTTATAAACTCTTTTTCGTTAATACAAAGATTCAAATTGTCGAGTATTACATCCTCGCCGTATTTAACGGTAATGTTTTTAAGATCAATTAATTTTTCCAATTATGCACTTCCTCTTTTTAACCCGATTTGGCGCTTTCGCACCATAAAAACTAATATAACAAATTAAATCAAAATGTCAATAATTTCAGAATATTTTTTTCAAAATTTCCTCGCCGTTCATTACTTTATTTACCGTATCGGTTACAAGATTGAAATCACAAACCATAGACTTGGTTTTGTGTATACAGTCATCCATGCCGAAAGGTACAAAATAATAGTTTTTATAGTTCATAAGACTGCCGATGTTTTTCGCTGCTCCGCCAAGTGCGTCATTGGTTGAAACACCGATGATAACGGGTCTAGAATTTCTGAGATGACTTTTAGCCGCCATAGTTACAGAAGTATCAGCAATACCGTTAGCAAGCTTTGCAAGAGTATTACCCGTGCAGGGAACAATGCACAAAACATCAAACAGTTTTTTAGGGCCAATCGGTTCAGCCTGTTCGATTTTATGGATAATCGAGTGCCCTGTGATTGAAATAAGCTGGTTTTGAAAATCCACTGCGTCACCGAATCGCGTATCAGTATTATATGCAGTTTCGCTCATAATCGGATAAACATCATACCCTATCGACACCAATTCCTTAAGCGTCAAGATGGATTTTGAAAATGTACAAAAAGAACCTGTTAAGGCATAGCCTATTTTCAAGTCAATTCCTCCCTGATAATATTATAAACTGCCTCTCCGATAAGCTCACCCGCCGTTTCAACGGTATATCTTATGGGCATTGCTTTTCCGTTTAATACTTTAATGCCCATTGACGATGCCACAAGAGTGTCAACACCGCCGGGAAAAGAGGCAAGGTCAAGGATTACGGCGTCTTTTTTTACCATGCTAAGCTCCTGTTTAGTCAAAACGATGTGAGGAACAGTGTTAATTATAATATCAAAATCATTTTTAGATTTCAAATCTTCAAAAAAGATATGCTTTGCGCCGTTGAAAACAGCAAGCGAGCAAGATTCTTCGCTTCTTGAACAAACTGTAATCTCCGCACCGTACGCACTTAATATTTTGTGGAGCGCTTTTGCAATCCTGCCGTAACCGATTATTAATATTTTTTTGCTGACAAGCGAATACGGTGTGTTTTCCTCAAGATAGGACACAGCGCCCTCTGCGGTCAAAACGGCATTTTTAAGAACATAATTTTCGTTTTTCATATAGTCATAGCCGTTTTCGTAATCACCCATACCGTAAAATGCAAGTTTTCCGTTAAGATTTTCCAGCATATGTTTTTTTACGGGAACGGGTAAAAGAATAAAATCGACATATTCCGTATTGTCTGTAGATGAAAAGCCTTTCTTTTCAAGAAAATTTTTTGCGTAAATCATTCTTTTATCTTCCGTATAAGGAACGCAAAAATATCTGAGTAACATAAACTCACCCCTGTCATCATTATAATATGATTAAAATATTTTGTTGTTAACAAATATAAGTGTTTATTTTTCACTTCAAAGGATGTATAATAATAACAATCAAACAATGGAGGCTTAGCTGTGAAAAGCATTGACGAATTACTCAAGACCGTTAAAAAGGTTCATTTTATAGGCATAGGCGGCGCAGGAATGTGCCCGCTTGCAGAAATTCTTATATCACTCGGCTATGAAGTTACAGGTTCGGACAATAACGATACCGAAACTTTCCGCCGTATTGAGCGTGAGGGCGCAAAAGTATTTTTAGGTCAGAAAAAAGAAAATATTTCTGATGATACTCAGCTTGTTATATACACAAACGCAATTTTAAAGGGCAATGAAGAACTTGAATATGCAAAGGAAAACTTCCCCTGCTATGAAAGAGCAGAGCTTTTAGGTGCAGTAAGCAGAATATATTCAAACTGCATAGGAATTTGCGGAACTCACGGAAAAACAACTACATCTTCAATGACAACCCAAATCTTGCTTGAGGCTGGTCTTGACCCGAGCGCAGTAATCGGAGGAAAGCTCCCCATAATTGACGCATACGGCAGAGTTGGAAAAAGCGAAAACTTCGTGTGCGAATCCTGCGAGTTCAACAACACTTTTCTTCATATGAACGCCGATATGGCTGTTGTTCTCAATATTGATGAAGACCACCTTGATTTCTTCAAAAACCTTGATAACATAAAAAAAGCTTTCCGCATATTCTGCGAAAAGACTACTAAAACTATTATATATAATGGTGACGATGAAAACACAGTTGATATGCTCAAAGGCATTGATGGCAAAAAACTTGTATCTTTCGGCACCAAAGACAGTAACGATTGGGTTGCGAAAAATATTGATGTTCCTGGTGGCTTCTGTATCAAATATGATTTATACCACTTAGGCGAATTTGTTGCTCACATTGAGCTTTCTATTCCCGGCGAGCACAATGTTCTAAACTCATGTGCAGCTTTTGTTGCGGCATACATGAGCGGTGCTGAAACAGATAAAATCGTTCAGGGACTCAAAGATTTCCACGGCGCAGGCAGACGATTTGAACTCAAAGGCACATATAACGGCATAACTCTTGCCGATGACTATGCGCACCATCCGAGAGAGATTGAAGTTACGCTTGAAGCGGCTATGAAAATGGGCTACAAGAGAGTTTGGGCTGTTCATCAGCCTTTCACATATTCAAGAACTGCTAAACTGCTTGATGATTTTGCAAGAGTGCTTCAGATTGCCGACAAATGCGTAGTTTCAGAAATTATGGGCAGCCGTGAAACTAACGAAATCGGAATTAAGGCAACTGATTTATCAGATAAAATTCCCGGCTGTGTACAGATAGATAAACTTGAAGATATTGCCGACTATCTTGCTGAAAACTGTGAAGACGGCGACCTTGTAATAACCCTCGGCTGCGGCGATGTTTATAAAGTTACAAAATATTTGATTGAAAAACTTAAAAACGAGCAATAATATTAAAATCCCTGAAATGAGAATTTCAGGGATTTTTTTATGTCTGTATCAGCAGATATCTTCTTTAAGAGTTTCTACAATTGAATCATTTTTCAGCTTGGAAACTGAGAAGAACATTGAAACGCCAACTATTATAAATACCGCCGCAATAACCGCAAGATAAAGCGGAATATTTACAGAAAACGGAATTACATTTGATGCTAGCTGCTTTGTCATGAAGTAAGATATAACAAGACTGATAGGTATTGCAAACACAAGCGCTTTCATACCGTAAAAAATACTTTCAAGAGCAATCATTTTTCTAAATCCCTTAGGCGTTGTGCCAACGGATTTAAGCATTGCAAACTCCTTGCGTCTCAAATCAATTCCCGTGGAAATTGTATTTACGATATTAGCAAGCGCAATAAGTGTTATAAGTGTAATGAAACCATACATAAACACGGAAATAATGAATACAGTTGACTGAATTACCTGTGTTGCCTCATTCATATCAACAACTCTTGAACCGTCTAAACCGACCTCGTCAACGATAGCCTGAATTCGCTCAGTAACTATTTCACTGTCTTTAGTTTCAACACCCATAGTAAGGGAGACATCACCGCCATAGGATTTTTCATACGCCTTAACATACATACTTAAGGGAGCGTATGCACTTACTGAATTTTGAATATTTAGATTGCAGATATAGTTATCTTTATCATACTTTACTAAATCAGTAATAACTGCTTTTGGATTTGTATTATTTTCTCTGATTTCAACTTCTCTGCCGTCTTTTGTTTCAAAATTTCCTTTATAAAAAACTTCGCCCTTAATGTCGTCATTAAATACTTCTCCGCCTTCGGCTGTATGAGAGATATTGTTCATAACAACACATTTAAACTCATTCTCTTTTCCCTGCGCAGTTTCATAATACTTGGTATAATCTATTCCGTTTGCTTCACACAAAGCATTGAAATCTTCATCGTCAATATAGTTTACATAAACTGAAACCGTATCCCAAAGATTTGAGTATTTAGATGTTAATGCGTCTGTATTCTTAGTTATATCCTGATTAGCAAAATTATTATCAAACGGGTCTTTAGAACCATACATAAACATTTCTGTTGAAGTACTGTAAACATTATCAACACCCGTTGTATCCTTTACTTCAGGTTTAAGTTTTTCATACTCATCATAATTGTTTAAATTGATATAAATCTGATAAGGATACTCTGCCATATAGCTGTTTGCCTGAACAAAAAGAGTGCAGAATGTGTTTACACTCAAAAACAGAATAACTGAGAGTGCAATAGAAGCAGTTATGATTCTTGATTTTTTGCCGTTTCTCTTGAGGTTTTTATTTGCAAGCTCGCCCTCATATCCGAAAATTGCTCTGACAAGCGGTGAAGATTTAAGGCTTTTAGCTTTAAGTTTTATCTCATTTGTTTGCCTGATAGCTGCAATAGGTGTAACTGATGACGCTCTTTTTGCAGGTATCATAGCGGAAATAAATATAGTGAACACGCTGACGATAACTATTCCTACAATTATCCAAGCAGGAACAACCGTACTGAATGAAACATCTTCGGCGCCGTTTACCATTCCGCTTTCAACCATTCTTGCGCCAACTGCTTTAAGGGTAATAGCAATGCCGAGTATGCCTGCACAAATACCTACGGGAATACCTACGATACTGAGAATAAATCCCTCAAAATATACTGACAAACTTTTCTGCTGTTTAGTTGCTCCTACTGACGAAAGCATACCGAGGTATCTTGTTCTCTCAGAAAGCGACATACCGAAAGCATTATATATAAGCATTACGCTTGCAATTATAATTATGGCAAGCACAATAGCCGCCATAGGCAATAATGTTGAGGCAATGTCACTGTCAGCAGAAAATGAAAAATTTGCCGCAAGTATATCTGTATTCAATTCATAATTAGAGCTTTCTACACCTGCACTTTTCATAATGCTTGTAAGCTCAGCATATGAATTCATATTTATATCTTTAATTTCAACAAAAGCAGCAGGGCTTTTAAGTTCTTCACTGCTAGCTAATCTAACAATTGAATAACCTCTTGTAGGAAGATTTGAGTTAAGAATACCCGTTATTTTATATTCACGCTGTTCCTTTTCCTCAAACTTTTCACCGCTTACATAACTTCCTGTATGTTCAACTATCTGATTATCCTCAGAGTAAGAATATCTTAAACCTATAGGAATTGAAACGGTATCGCCTATTTTCCAGTCAAGATTATTGCTTTCAATAAATTCTTTTTCAACAAGTATCTCATTTTCATTTGAAGGCAGTTCACCGTCATAATGACAAGTTATTCTTTGCTGTAGAGCAGTTGTATCAGCTACATAAATGGAACCTGTTGAAGTTCTATTCGTTTTTCCGTTATTTATTTTAAATCCAGTTTCATCGCTCGGAAGATTTGCTTGAAGGCCAACTCGTGAAACCTTGTCATCACTTTCAATTTTACTTATTTCATCGGCACTCGCTTCATATACATCAGCCTGCCAGTATCCCTGTGAAGCAAGTGAAAGCTCACCGAAATAATTTAAAAACGAAGCTACCGCAACAAAAACTGCCGTAATCATTGCAACGGAAACGCATATACCGAGCACGGTGACAACTGTTCTGCCCTTGTTTTCACGCAGGTGAGCGAGTGTGAGTTTTTGTACTATGTTCACCCCATCTTCACCTCGTCTCTGACAATTTTACCGTCTTCAATAGAAATTACTCTGTCAGCCGATAGAGCAATTCTTTCATCGTGAGTAATTATGATTACCGTTTGATTAAATTCTTTATTGAAACGGCGCAGAAGTGAGACTATCTCTTTACTGTTTTCACTGTCCAGATTTCCTGTCGGCTCATCTGCAAGCATAATGGCAGGATTATTGATAAGCGCTCTGCCTATTGATACACGCTGCTGCTGACCGCCTGAAAGCTGATTTGGAAGATGTGTAAGCCTTTTAGAAAGTCCAAGGCGTTCTACCATATCTGCTATCTGCCTTTTATCAGGTTTTCTGCCGTCAAGCAAAAGCGGAAGTGTTAAATTCTCCTCAACGGTGAGAATGGGTATAAGGTTGTAAAACTGATAAACAAGACCTATCTGACGGCGTCTGAAAATCGCAAGTGCGGTTTCATCAAGCTTTGATATATCTGTTTTATCAATAATTACCTTTCCTGAGGTGGGGGTATCTACACCGCCGAGGATGTGAAGAAGTGTTGATTTGCCTGAACCTGACGGTCCGACTATGGCTACGAATTCGCCCTTATCTACGGAAAAAGAAACATTGTCAAGCGCCTTGACCATTGTATCACCCTTGCCGTAGGTTTTTGAAAGATTTTGAATTTCAAGTATTTTCATAATGTTATCTCCTTTCGACAAGCCGATAATATCATAGCCAAGTTACATCGCCGTGACATTTTCATAACAGTTTTGTCACTTAAAATATTAATTTAAAAATTCATATTACTTCATCTTTATTGTGTAGATTCAAATAGCTATATCAGCATATATCATCTTTCAGAGATTCGACTACGCTGTTTTCTTTTAATTTTTTGACTGAATAAAGCATAGTGGAACCGATTAAAAGAAAAACAATCGCAATCACAACAAAAATCAAGAGCCAATTCACATTAAAAGGAATTTCGGCAGCACTCAAAACTTTATTGATAATAAGGTTGTAAAACTGATAAACAAGACCTATCTGACGGCGTCTGAAAATCGCAAGTGCGGTTTCATCAAGCTTTGATATATCTGTTTTATCAATAATTACCTTTCCTGAGGTGGGGGTATCTACACCGCCGAGTATGTGAAGAAGTGTTGATTTGCCTGAACCTGACGGTCCGACAATGGCTACAAATTCGCCCTTATCTACGGAAAAAGAAACATTGTCGAGCGCTTTGACCATTGTATCACCTGAACCATAGGTTTTAGACAAATTTTGAATCTCAAGTATTCTCATAACATTACCTTCTTTCATAAATTGATAATATTAACTTGTCCCCCCAAGACAAATACAGATAAATATTTTAAACTACGAACTTATAAAAACGAACAGAAAACTCGCTTCCTATGCCCTCTTCGCTTTTAACTTCAATACTTCCATTTTCCTGCATAAGCACGGCTTTTGATAAAGCAAGACCTATACCTACGCTGTCCTGCGAAGAGTTTTTGCCGTGATAAAATCTTTCAAAAATATGCGGCAAATCTTCCTTTTTAATTCCGCAGCCGTTATCTTTTATTGTAATTTCATTAAATACCGTTGTCTCTTTGGAAGAAACAACAAGTCTTCCGCCGTTTTCAGTATGTTCAAGGCAGTTTTTGATAATATTTTCAATAGCTTCAACCGTCCAGTTTTCATCTCCCGTAAAGCAAAAGTCCTCAATATCTTTTTCTAGGGTTATTTCTTTTAAGTCCATAGAAACAAGAAACGGTTTTATACTCTCCTCAATAATATCCCTGCTTGATAAAAGCTTCATATTAAATGTTGCCGTTCCTGCGTCAAGCTTAGATAATTTAAGAAGTGTTGTTATAAGCCATTTCATTTTATCAAGCTGATTTTGAATTATCTGAATAAAATCTTTGCGGTTTTCAGCGTCCTTTTCATTTTGCAAAAGTTCAGTTATCAGCATCATTGAAGTTAACGGTGTTTTAAGCTGATGCGAAATATCGGCAAGAGAATCCGATAAAAACTGTTTGTCCTTATTGAGCATATCGTTTTTTGAGCGCAAAAGAACTATAACCTTATATAAATTGTTTTTAAGTATTGAAAGCTCACCCTCTACATTGTCATTTATATCGAGGTCATACTTTCCCGAACACACTAAAGACAAGTAATTATTAAGTTCAGAAATTTTATCGTATCTGCGCTTTGTAAATACAACAAAAGCAATAATTATAATTACACCGCACAGAAACAGCAACAGCGCTGCCCACAGGTTGATAAATGCACAGCCTATCGTGAAAGCCGCAACCACTGCAGACATAACGGCGATTGTTTTAATAAATTCAATATTTTTCATTTTCCAGAATATACCCCAATCCTCTTACGGTTTTTATAATTTTAGGCTCTGCCGGATTGTCCTCAATTTTATCACGCAGGCGTTTTATATATACAGTAAGAGTATTATCGTTTACAAAATCGCCTGCAACATCCCAAATATCCTCTAAAAGCCTTTGCCTTGTAAGAACCGTGCCCCTGTTGTTAATAAATATAAGCAAAAGTCTGTACTCCATCGCCGTCAAAATAATTTCCTGAGCGGCTTTGTATACTTTCGCCTCATTCATATTTATCTTAATATCGCTTATTTTAAGAATACCGTCCGCCGTGTCCTTATTATATCTGCGAAGAACTGTTTTGATTCTTGCAAGAAGCTCTTTAAGCCTAAAAGGCTTAGTAATATAATCGTCTCCGCCGAGTTCCAGACCCATTACAACATTTGCCTCATCATCATATGCCGTAAGAAATATAACAGGAAGATCGCCTTTCTCTTTAATCTTCTTACAAACCTCATAACCGCTTCCGTCAGGCAGAGTTAAATCAAGAATATAAAGAGAAAAATTATTGTCTATAGTATTAAGCGCATCTTTAACATTTTTACAAAGAGTTACGCTGTATCCCTCATTTTCAAGTGAATATGAAAGAGCAAGACCGATAGCCTCGTCATCCTCAAGAAGAAATATATTCATAAAATCACCTCATAAATATTTTACCATATAAAAAATTCAAACTCCATTACAAAATTGTAATATAAAAGAGCGCAGGCGCTGACAAGCAGCGGCTACGCTCTTAATGTTTTTATGTAAGTTTTTAATTTTGAATCGACCCTATAACTGTCTCTAATTTTTGATATTGTCATATTCTGAACATCATTAGAAAGGTTTTTACTTTCAAGTAAGGGTAAAACTTTTTCCTGATATTTGACAAACGCAACGGACAAACCCCACGCAACAGCCATTTTCACATAATAATAATCACTTTTTAGATTGCTGTAATAATCTAAAACAAAATCTATATACTCATCGTCAATATAATAACTCATAAGCATAACGCAGACAAAACGCAAGCTGTATTCGTCTGTCGAATACATATATCTCTTTAAGAACTCAAAAAACTCTTCCCTGTTTTTTTTAATAAATTTCATTGAAGAACAAGCACTGTCACACACAGCCCAGTTATCAATCATAGGAATAAACTCTTCAATAAGCTTAATTCTGCTTTCAAACGGCATATTTTTAGCGCCGATATAAAATCCGTGAAGCATTTTTTCCTCATAATAATCCCAGCCGAAGTCATTATTTTCAAGCTTTTTTGAAAGTTTCCTAAGTTCGGGTATTCTAACTCCGATAACTGTATTTTCATCTACGGTCGGCGTTAATTTTATTTGAAAATCTCTGTATTTCTCATCTTTAAGTTTGAAAAGTTCTTCTCTTATATCCATAAAATCACCTAAAATATTTTATCATTTTCTGCGCTCGCTTACAACCCTAGAAAAATAATACGATACAGCGCAAAACATTGCGCCAAGACAAAGAATATAAACTGCATTACCTGAAGAAAAAACAACTTCAAATATTGACGCCGAAACATCAAAACCGCCTTTTAAGGAAAGCACCTGCGCAATAAAAAATGAAAAGAAGTTAAAAAGAAGCGCAATAAAATAAAACGCAGGTGAAATGAAAAGCAATAATATTAGCCCAGGGGTTTGGTTTCCTGTAAACAGCATAATAATTATGATGATAAGATTATATTTCCTGTTTTTTGAAAGTGCACTGAGTACCCCTGCAAATGCAAAGACAGATAAAATCCTGCCCGTCAAATAAGGAGAAAGAAGCGAGTTGTTATTAGAATTTACAATATCGATAATTCCGCACTTAATATTTCCGTCTATAAGCATTGCTCCGCCATAAGAGGTATCATAAACAATATTTCTGAAATCGAAAAACGAGCAGGTATTGAGTAAAGTATCAAAAAAGCCAAAAGTAACAGCATTTGACGAAAATTTCTCAGCAAATATTATTGCAATGTCTTTTCTGAAAATATAATAACACATAAGAAAAGCGACGCAAATAAAAGGGAGTATGAATTTAAAGACCCTGATTTTAACACTTTTTGTAAAGCAGAAAGAAAGAGTAACACAAAATGCGGTTGTAAAAAATGCGTCTGCATACTCAAAATCGAAAAGTTTTAATATATACTGAACAATGCTCAACAGCGATATAATCAGCAGATATTTATACATATAAGTAAAATCAGGAAATTTGAATGGTAAAGATAATTTTTTCATATTCTGATTATTGACAAATAGTAAAAAAAATAAACACACGGCTTGCGTGTGTTTACTCTTTACCATTTCTTATCGGGATAATCAGGGCAGTCTTTGTTTTTTAAAGCCGCCCTAACCTCAATATAACATCCGCATTTTCTGCACATACCCGATATGAGATATTCGCACCTTTTACAATATGAAAGCCTTTTTTCATATTCTTCATCAGAAACTTTCATACTATCATCAAGCGTCTCTAAATAATCCGAAACGGTTTTATATGCGGCATTCTCGCCTGCTTCAAGAAGCAGACACTTTTTGCAAAAATGATCCATTATTCAATTACAAATTTTACAACAGAGCAAGCAGGAAGTGTTGCAATAAAGCCGTCTGCCGTTTTTACAAAATCAGTAAAGTCTTTTATAACAACAACATCCTTATTATCAAAATCATTATAAGCTTTCATATCGCCTGTTATAATCTGCGCTTTAACTGATTTTACTTCTCTGTCTGCAATCTGGCACTTGATTTCCTTTGAACTTTCAGCGTTAGTATTAACAACGGTAGAATATATAACGCCGTTATCGTCAACAGAAGCTGACTCAATAAGCTCAGGTGACTTGTAACCGCCGCACTCGAATTCTGGAGTTGTTATGTATGAACCGAGAAGAGTATTATTCTGATGCTCTTTAAACATCTTGAATACATAGTATGTGGGCGTAAGCACCATTTTTTCACCGTCTGTAAGAGCAACTGACTGCAAAACATTAACAGTCTGCGCAATGTTAGCCATTTTAACTCTATCAGAATGTTTGTTAAAGATGTTAAGCGTAAGACCTGCTACAATAGCATCACGCATAGTATTGAGCTGATAAAGGAAGCCGGGATTTGTGCCTGGCTCAACATCGTACCATGTTCCCCATTCATCAACTATAAGGTCAACTCTATGGCTTGGGTCATACTTGCTCATAATTTCACAATGGCGTGTAATAAGCTCTTCCATCTTATAAGCTTTAGCAACGGTTATATTGTAATCATTAATATCAAACTGAGTTGATGAGCCTTTATTATCCCAATTGCCTGTAGGTATGGTGTAGTAGTGAAGTGAGAGACCGTTAGCCTTTCTCTTAACCTTATCCATAACCTTATCAGTCCAATGATAATCGTCTACATTCGGACCGCAGGCAACTCTGTAAATCTTATTATTCTGGTCATAATCTCTTACATATGTATTATAACGCTTGAAAAGGCAGCCGTAATATTCGGGGTCCATTTCACCGCCGCAACCCCAGCTTTCGTTACCTACGCCGAAATATTTAATTTTCCAAGGCTTCTCTCTGCCGTTTTTCTTTCTGAGTGACGCCATAGGAGAATCACCGTCAAAGGTCATATATTCAATCCATTCATTCATCTCTTCAACAGTACCTGAGCCAACATTGCCGTTAATATAAGCATCACAGCCAAGCTGTGAGCAGAGTTCAAAAAACTCATGAGTGCCAAAAGAGTTGTCTTCTACAACACCGCCCCAGTGAGTATTTACCATTCTTTTTCTAGTTGACTTTTCGCCGATACCGTCTTTCCAATGATATTCATCAGCAAAGCATCCGCCCGGCCAGCGAAGAACGGGAATACCCATTTCTTTAAGTGCGTTTACAACATCGCATCTCATACCGTTGACATTGGGGATTTTTGAATCCTCGCCAACATAAAGACCCTCATAAATACATCTTCCAAGATGCTCAGAAAAATGGCCGTAAATATCTTTGCTTATTTTGCTTATTTTCTGATTAGGATTAATCAAATATTTTTCCATACAGTTACCTCAAACTATCTATAATTTACTTTAAAAAATTATCACAGAAAACTATTTGTGTC
>UQFL01000038.1 GCA_900540305.1 uncultured Oscillospiraceae bacterium
TTATGCGATCGTCGGCAGCGTCAGATGTGTATAAGAGACAGATATTAATGTGATATTATATTAAATAACTATGGACTGATGAAAACGCAGTTTTGTTATGCGTTTATTTTGCGGCTTTTTTAGCTTAAAATTATTGTCGGAGGTTAGAGGCTTGGTTAAAGATATAGACGGAATTTCCGTTAACTATGCCGTTAAAGGCGAGGGCGAATATGTTTTCATTCTGCACGGCTGGGGCGCAAATCTTGAGGTCTACAACTCTGTTGCAGATGTTCTTGCAGAAAAATATACCGTTGTTTCGTTTGATTTTCCCGGCTTCGGAAAAACTCCCGAGCCGCCCGAAATCTGGGATGTTTCCGCCTATGCTGATTTTACCGAAAAGTTTATTTCTTCATTCGGTCAAAGTAAGGTTATCCTTATGGGCCATTCTTTCGGCGGCAGAGTTATATTGAAACTTGTTTCAAAAGAAAATCTTGCATTTTCAGTATCTAAAATTCTTTTTGTAGACAGCGCAGGCGTAATGCCCAAACGCTCAAAAAAGCAGAATTTTAGAACAAGAATTTACAAGGCGGGCAAGTTCTTTTTAAGCCTTTATCCCGTAAGAAAAATGTTCCCCGACGCTCTTGAAAATCTCCGCAAAAAATTCTCCTCAGCCGATTACGCAAGCGCATCTGAAAAAATGAGAGGTGTTCTTGTAAAAACGGTAAACGAGGACTTAACCCCGCTTATGAAAAATGTTAAATGCACAACTCTTCTAATTTGGGGAGTTAACGATACCGCCACTCCGTATTCGGATGCAGAGATTTTTGAAAGAGAAATCTCATCAGGCGGCGCAGATGTGGGCATAGTGAAAATTGAAAACGCAGGCCATTATTCTTTCCTTGACCAGCCGTATGTTTTCGGCAAAATCATAAGGTCATTTTTGAAAATCGGTGAATGATATGTATATTGCTTTAAATATTGCTGCCATTGTGTTTTCGGCAGTTGCTGCGGCATTGACTGTGATACGCACAACTCATATGTTTCAGCTTAATTCTTACAAAATAAAAACTCATCTTAAGTGGATGAAAGGCGCTTTTTCGCACTATATTTTAAATATAATTATGGCTGTTGTGGCGGTAATTGCGCTGTTTACAAATTCTGTGTGGATTTATGCGGTGTTCTTTGTGCTCGCAATTATCTGCGCTTTGGCAAATAAGCCGCTTAAAAATGCTAAAAAGCCTCTTGTATATACGGCAAGAGTAAAAAGACTTTTAACAACTATTTCAGTGCTTTTTGTTGTGCTTTGGGTTGTTTCGTTCTTTGCAGGCGGCGAAAAGTATTCACTTTTCGTAACGGCTCTTGTTATGGCTCTTTCGCCGTTTATTCCGCTTCTTGCAAATGTTATCAACACTCCGCTTGAAAACGGCATAAAGCAGTATTATATAAACGACGCTAAAAAAATGCTCAAAGCCTGCCCCGACCTCAAGGTTATCGGAATTACGGGCAGTTACGGCAAAACAAGCGTAAAATATTATCTTTCAACAGTTTTGAAAGCAAAGTATAATGTTTTGATGACGCCCGAAAGTTTTAATACTCCTATGGGTGTTGTTAAAACAATCAGAGAACAGCTTCGCCCCACTCACGAAATTTTTGTGTGCGAAATGGGCGCAAGGCATGTCAACGACATTAAAGAAATCTGCGATATAGTTTTCCCCGATTACGGAATTATCACTTCAATAGGCGAACAGCACCTTGAAACTTTCAAGTCAATAGATAATATCATAAAAACAAAATTTGAACTTTATGACGCAGTTGAAGACAAGAGCAAAATGTTCCTCAACGGCGACAATGAGTTTATTTCAAAAAATCTTGAAAACCACAAGGGCGAGGGTTATCATACTTACGGACTTGACGATAAAAACGAAACTTATGCTTATGACATAAGCGTTTCCCAAAAGGGAACAACTTTTTCTGTTTCCTGCAACGGCGTAAAGCTTGAGAATCTTCAAACTCCTCTTATCGGAGAGCATAATGTTATAAATCTTCTCGGCGTAATTTCAATCTGCGTTCAGCTTGGTCTTACAGAGAGCGATATAAAAATGTACATCAAAAAGCTCGCTTCTCCTCCGCACAGACTTCAGCTTTCACGCAGGGGGAATATGGCTATTATTGATGACGCATACAACTCAAACCCTGCTGGTTGCGAGGCTGCGCTCAAAACTCTTTCTCTTTTTGAAGATGTTAAAATCCTCATTACACCGGGTATGGTTGAACTCGGCAAAATGCAGGATAAATATAATTACGAATTCGGAAAATCAGCCGCAAATGTCTGCGATTATGTTTTCCTTGTAGGCAAAAAGCAGACGGAAGCAATATATAAAGGTCTTTGTGACGGCGGTTTTGACGAATCAAAGCTGACGGTCAGCGACAGCTTTATTAACGCCTTTAATTCGGCAAGTGCCGTTGAGGGCACAAAGGGCAAAGTTATTCTTATTGAAAACGATTTGCCCGACAATTACTGATAAATTTGGAGTGTGCTTATGAAAATCAATGTTGCCGTTTTGTTCGGCGGAAAAAGCGTTGAGCATGAGGTGTCCGTAATCTCTGCCCTTCAGGCTATTCAGAATATGAATAAGGATAAATACGAGATTTATCCCGTTTATGTCACAAAGAAAAATGAACTTTATTACGGCGAAAGCCTTGATAAAATCGAGGAATACAAAAATATCCCTCAGCTTTTGGCAAAAAGCATAAAGATAAATATTGTTACTGACGGAAGCAAAACTTATCTTATTCCGCAGGAGCAAAAGCGTTTTTCAAAAACAAAGCCGATTGCCGTTATTGATGTTGCATTTCCGATTGTTCACGGAACAAATGTTGAGGACGGCGCTCTTCAGGGCTTCCTCAAAACTCTCAATCTTCCGTTTGTCGGCTGTGATGTTCTTTCAAGCGCAATCTGCATGGATAAATACGCTATGAAGATAATGCTCCGTGACGCAGGCTTCCCCGTGGTTGACGGTATTCGCTTTACAGTTATGGATTACGCTCAGCCTGAAAATGTTATTAAGAAAATTGAGGAAAGCTTCGGCTATCCCGTTGTTGTAAAACCCGTAAATCTCGGCTCAAGCGTAGGTATCAGCAAGGCTGATAATCTTCAGGAACTTGAGGACGCTCTTGAACTTGCTTTTGAATTCTCAGATAAGGTGCTCGTTGAAAGAGCTGTTGTAAATCTTAAAGAGATTAACTGCTCCGTTGTGGGCGATTACACAGAAGCAGGCGCATCAGAACTTGAAGAGCCTGTTTCAGCAGAGGGCATACTTTCATATAAAGATAAATATATGGACGGCGGCAAGAAAACAGGCGGCAGCAAGGGTATGACAAGTCTTAAAAGAAAAATTCCCGCAGAAATACCGCAGGAGACAGCCGCTCAGATTAAGAAAATCGCTGTTGACGCTTTCAAATATCTTGACTGCAACGGTGTAGTAAGAATAGATTTTCTTATGGATACAAAAACAGGCGAGTTCTGGATTAATGAATTCAATACGATTCCTGGTTCGCTCGCTTTCTATCTTTGGGAACCGCTCGGAATCAAGTACTCAGAGCTTCTTGACAAACTCATTTCCCTTGCTCTTAAAAGGCAGAGAAACAGAGAAGAGATTACTTATTCTTTTGATACAAATATTCTTTCATCAGGCGGCGCACTCGGCGGTGCAAAGGGTACAAAAGGCTCAAAAATGTAATAGAAATACACAAAATATAAACCCCGAAAACCTTTAAGGCTTTCGGGGCTTTTTTATTATTTTTATTCAGTTAATTTCTTTTCTGTTTTATCAACATCGGGCGGAAGTTTTTTGGTGAAGCTGACAATGAAAGGAACTGAGATTGCCGCGGCGATTATGTAAGAGAGTGGCTGTGCACATTCTATTCCCATAAGTCCTAATTTTGTAGGAAGAATATACAGCAGGGGAATAAAGAAAAGACCGTTTTGGGAGCAGGCGAGTAAAAACGCTCTGCCGCTTTTTCCTATACTTTGGAAAGTCATATTAGAAACCATAACTGTCGGCAGTACAAGGAGCGAAACGCACAGCATACGCAAAGTCATAGAGCCTATGTCCACAACCTCGGTTTCGTGGCGGAAAAGAGTTACAATCTGTTCTGAGAAGATAAAGAATATCGCAGACAAAACAGCAACAACTCCCGTTGAGAAAATCCATGTAAATTTAATACTCTTTTTAACTCTTGAATAAATACCTGCGCCGTAATTGAAAGATGATACGGGCTGGAATCCCTGACCGATTCCAACTCCTACGCTGAAAATCAAATTTGAACATTTTGAAACTATACTCATTGCGGCAATGCAGGCGTCTCCGAAAGCCGCCGCCTGAATATTGAGCACCATATTTGAAACGCTGTTTAGACCCTGCCTTGCAAGGCTCGGCAGACCCGTTGCTATAATTTCAAATACAAATTTCGGCTTGAGAGTTATAAATTTCAGCTTCATTTTACTCTGAGCCGGTCCCTTGTAATACATAATTATAAGGATTATAAGGCTTATATATTGTGATATTGCAGTTGAAAGACCTGCGCCGTCTATGCCCATGTTGAAGCCGAATATCAAAATCGGGTCAAGAATCATATTGAGTATTCCGCCCGTTGTAAGGCCTATCATGGCAAAAGCCGCCATTCCCTCATATCGCAGAATGTTGTTGATAACACAGCTTCCCGTCAAAGCAGGGCCGCTGATTAAAATATATAATGCGTAAGCCTTTGCATATGGCAAAATTGTTTCAGTGCTTCCGAGAAGTCTCATAAACGGCTCAAGGAATATAAGTCCAAGCACCATTATCATTACGCCTGCAACTATTGAAAGAAAGAAACCTGTTGATGCGTAGCGTTTTGCTTTGTCAAAATCCTGTGCTCCAAGGTGCCTGCTGATACAGCTTCCCGAGCCGTGGCCGTACATAAATCCGAAAGCCTGCAAAATAGCCATAAGGCTGAAAACAACGCCCGTGGCACCGCTTGCGGAAATGTTTATCTTTGAAACGAAATATGTATCGGTGGCATTGTATATTGTTGTTATAAGCATACTTATAACAGTGGGAACAGAAAGAGAAACGATTAAAGAGTTGATGGGCGTTTCAGTTATTTTTTTGAACTGAGAAGCCGCCGCCTCCTCTTCACTCTGTGATGTTTTCACAGGAAATTTAAACATTTAATTACCCTCTCTCCATTGTATGTTTTACTTGTTTTTTGATTTTTCCTCCCAGTTAATGAACATCAGTATAAAAGCAACTGCAAGACCTGCACACGCAACAAGCGTTGCTTTTTCATTAAGTGCATTTGTTGTGACTGCCCCTAAAGCGGCGCCGATGATGAAAAATATTATTACTGAATAATATTTCATTGATGTTTTGAGCGCCTTTTTATCTTTCTTATTTAAAAATATGAACAGATTTTCCGTTGCGCTTCTCAAATTGCCCGTGCACATTGTTGTTGTTATGGGTGTTGAGCTGAATTGCCTGAAACTTTCAACCTGAATTGAGCAGATAAGTGCAACAAGAGCGTTGGTGAAAATATTGTTTGTGCTGGTAGACGGCACAAAAGATATGCCAAGAAGCACAATAATTTCAACTGCAACGGTTATCTGCCGCCAATGAAAAGCCGTTTTATATTTGAAATGCTTTTTGATTATCTCGGAAACGAGCACACCCAAAGCAAAACCGAAAATCGGAATAAGATAATAAAGCGCACCCGTATATTCGCCTTTTGCAAGCTTGATTCCCATTAAAACTATATTTCCCGTTTCGGCATTTGCGAACACTCCGCCTCTGCAAACATATGTGTAAGCGTCAAGAAAACCGCCCACCAAAGCAAGAATGACGCAGAGCAAAAACGATTCGGAAACCTGTTTTCTCTCTTTCATTTTATCACCGTATATAAATATTTTATACGATATAATTTTATCACTTTGGCGTGCGGTTGTAAATGTGAATACTTTATTAAAAAAAGCTTTAAAACAAGTATTGTTTTATTTAATTTTTAAAGATTTAACCGTTTTTGTATTTCTCCGCCTGAAGATTAAACATATAGGCGTATTTGCCATCGAGAGCCATAAGTTCTTCGTGCGTTCCGCTCTCCACAATTTCACCGTTTTCCACAACATATATTCTGTCGGCGTTTCTTGTGGTTGAAAGACGGTGCGAAATAAAAATAACGGTTTTGTCCTTTGCCGCCTCCATCATTGATTTGTTGAGGTTGTATTCGGCAATGGGGTCAAGATTTGCGGACGGTTCATCCATAATGACATACGGGCAGTTTTTGTAAAACGCTCTTGAAACGGCAACTTTCTGCGATTCGCCGCCCGAAAGCATAATTCCGTCATCGTCAAACTCACGAAGCAGGTGAGTTTTTATAGAATTTGCAAGTTTCTTTGTAAATCCGCCGTGATTGAGAGCCTCTTTAACTCTCTTTTCATCAGGCTGTGTATCGAGTGAAACATTTTCCGCAAGCGTTGCGGCGAAAAGCTGAAAGTCCTGAAATACTGCGGCAAATCGGTTTCTGTGTGATTTTACCGTTTCATCTTTTATGTTTCTTGAACCTATAAGAATTTCGCCCTCGGTGGCGTCATACAGCCTTAACAGCAGGTTTGTAAGCGTTGTTTTGCCCGCTCCGTTATATCCTACAAGCGCAATTTTTTCATACGGCTTAATTGTAAGATTAATGTTTTTGAGCGTGGGCTGTGTGTTGTTCGGATATGTGAACGAAACATTTTTAAGCTCTATCGTCTGAGGGTATCCACATTCTGCGGTGTGTGTACCATCATTAATATGGCTGTCGCTTGCAAGAAATTCACGGAATTTTTCTATGATTTTTGCCTGCTCGGAAAAGTTTCTTGTAACATAAACAGTAAGAAATGAGAATGATGCCGCAATGGAATAAGCGCCGTTGAATGTGGCTACGAAATCTCCTGCTGAAAGCGTTCTTGACTGTATAACGCAGTAGCCGAGATAAAGGGGGAGTACAAACATAAATCCGAGTATCTGAACTCCGCTTTCCTGAAAGAAATATATGAAATCGATTTTAGATACATATTTTCTCTGGTTTTCGATTACATCGTCAGCGGCGTCTTCATATCTTTTTATAAGAAGCGGCTGAATTTTGTTCATTCTGACTTCCTTTGCGTAATCCTGAAGATAGAAAACCCTTGCAAAGTAGTCCGCTTTTCTGTGAAGCTTGTTGTTTTCAATTCTTCGCTCTGACTGAAGTGTGCCGATTCTTTTGCTGAGGGGTGTAAAAATCACAACTATTCCTGCAATAATTAAAAGACACATTGGGTCCATAGTGAAAATGATACTGCAAATAGTTATAAGGGAAACAACTTCGCCCATATAGTTTCTTATCATTGTGAGGATGTTGTTGAGATTTCCCGTTGACGATTCAATAGCAAGAATAAAGTTGTTGTAATAATACGGGTCGTCAAAAGACTCTAAATCAAGCGACTTCGCCTTTTCGTAAAACATTGTTGAAAGTCCTGCGTTTGACTTTTCTCTTGCTATGTTCCAGTAAAACTCTCTGAAAAGCGCACACAGAAATTCACTTGCAATCAGGATAACGGCAACGGCAATTATAGCCGCAAAGATTTTTTTAGGGTCGCCCGAACTTGCCATTATATCAACAACATATTTTATGCCTATAACGGATACGAGCCTTGTGGGCAGTATCTGCATAACTCCCCAAAAACATTCGCCTATAACAAGCAGGGGGGATATTTTGAAAAGTATTTTTATGAAATAGAATATATTGGAGCCTACCGAGTGACTTTTTATTTCTGTCTTTTTCATATCTCTCCCTCCTTCTTGTAATTAGACGCCTGAAGTTCAAACATTTCGGCGTATTCTCCGCCGTTTTTCATAAGTTCTGAATGAGAACCGCTCTCTATTACCGTTCCGCCGTGAAGAACAAAAATTTTATCCGAAAGCACGGCGCTTGAAAGTCTGTGTGAAATGTAGATAACGGTTTTGTCTGCTGTTGCGCTTATCAGGTTTTCATAAATTTTATATTCTGCAACAGGGTCGAGCGCAGAGGACGGCTCGTCAAGAATGGCAATGTCAAAATCTCTTGCAAACATTCTCGCAACGGCGGTTTTCTGTGCTTCGCCGCCCGAGAGTCCTGCTCCGTTTTCATCAAATTCCCTTGTGAGAACGGTGTCTGCGCCGTGCTCAAGTGTTGAAACCTTGTTCCAAACACCGCTCTTTTTAAGCGCTTCTTCTGCTTTTATTTTATCTTCAGAAGTGTATTCCCTGCACATAACATTTTCGTTAACCGAAAGCGCAAAGTTTTTGTAATCCTGAAAAACGGTTGCAAAACGCTCTCTCAAACTCTCAAGGTCATATTCCTTGATGTTTATTCCGTTATAGAGTATCTCTCCCTCGCTTACATCGTAAAATCTCAGCATCAGCTTAACGAGCGTAGATTTTCCTGCGCCGTTTATTCCCACAACCGCAGTTGTTTCGCCCCTGTTTATTTTAAGGCTCAGATTGTTTATTGAGTATGTTTTTGCGCCGGGATATTTGAAACTTACATTTTTAAATTCTATGCTTTCAAAATCTTCCGCCTTTTTATCTCCCGAAATCACGGTGCTTTCATATTCAAAAAATTCACGCAGATTCTGAAAATACAGCGCGGCAGAGGATAATTCCGAGAAACTCATAGCAATTCTCTGCGTTGCTTGTCTGACAGAGTTGATTGATGACAAAACAACCGAAAAGCCTGAAACTGCAAGTGTTTTTGTAACGGTAAACTGATAGCCCGCATATGCATAAGTTCCCACAATGGGTATAAACTCGCCTAAAATTGAACTTGCCATACTGAATAAAAACAGTTTTACGCCGTAGCTTTTCAGTATTTTAATATTGCTTTCAACCGCTCTGTCAAATCTTCCTTTAATAACATCAAAAATGTTTGATGTGCGTATATCCTTGGAAAATTCTCTTAAAAACAATGTTCGCTGTGTATAAGCTTTTATACGGTTGTTCGTTGCCATTGAAAAATCTCTTTTGTAAACAAGCTTGCTTTTTACAACCTCAACGCCAAATACAAGCAATACAGGGAAGAGGAAAATAAGATATGCTGGGTCTATTGACGCAACTATTCCTATGACTGAGAAAAATGCTGCCGTACTGCCTATAATGTTTGCAAGGGTAAATGAAAATGCGATGAAGTATCCGCCTGTAAGAATCTCTGTCGCCCTTTGGTATTTGTCGTAAAAGTCGGGGTCTTCATAGCAGTTAATATCAACCTGCACCGCTTTTTCAAAAATCATTTTGTTGAGTGATTTGAAAACCTTTTTCTGCCCTACATTTCCCTTGTAGTCACTCAGCACAGAGATAATCTCATTTGCAATTCCAACAGCAAGGAAAATCAATAAAAGTTTTACATAATGTTTGAAATCCTTGTTGCCCTCAATAGCGGAAAGAAGAACATTTAGAAAAAGTACACTCTGAATAAAAAGAGTGAAAATAATATAACTGCACTGAGCAACTATCTGCCATATCAAAAAAGGTTTATGCGCCTTCCACAGTATTTTTACGGCGTAAAGCATATTTTTGAAAACAGGTACTTTTTCATTGCTTTGCCTTGGTATCCACGGCATTTCAACACCTCCGTTTAATATTGTTTAATCTGCTAATCTGTCTGTAAAAAAGAAAAAGCCGACGGCACAATAGCCGACGGCACAGTATATCCGCATCTGTTTTCAGACAGAAAAACAAAGGCGAACAGTACTTACCGCAGACTTTTTATAGTTATAGTTATTAGCTGAATATGTATATGGATATGCTCTAAGCTGCATTTTCATTATATGTTCGCCTCCTTTGTAAATTTTATTGACATTAATAAATATGTGTTAAGTATATCATTATAAAACTCGTTTGTCAACACAGCGATTTTACATAAATTTGACATAAAAAATATTTCCTTTTGAACTAAACTTGATAATATCGAAATTGTTAAAGAAAAAACAAATATATAAATGGATAATGTCAAATAAACGAGGTGCTTAAAATGGATGTCTATTCAGTACTGTCAATGATAGGCGGTCTTGCTCTTTTCCTTTACGGAATGCATTATATGGGCGAGCAGCTTGAAAAGCTTTCCGGCGGTAAGCTTGAAAGAATACTTGAAAAAATGACAGATAAAACAATCAAAGGCGTATTGCTCGGCTGCGCAGTAACGGCTGTTGTTCAGTCGTCATCGGCAGTAACAGTTATGGTTGTCGGCTTTGTAAACTCCGGTATTATGGAGCTTTCCCGAGCAATCGGCGTAATTATGGGCGCTAATATAGGTACAACGGTAACGGCGTGGATTCTTTCGCTTACGGGATTGAGCGGTGACAGCCTTATTATCAATCTTTTAAAACCGTCTTCATTCGCTCCCGTTCTTGCGGTAATCGGCGTTTTTCTCGTTATGTTTACAAAAAAAGAGAAAATCAAAAATATCGGCGGTATATTAACAGGTTTCAGCGTTCTTATGATGGGTATGACTTTTATGAGCGACGCTATGGGAGGACTTGCAGATAACGAGCAGTTCACATCTCTTCTCATAAAATTCAGTAATCCGCTACTCGGCATACTTGCAGGAACAGTATTGACAGCTGTAATTCAGTCATCAAGTGCATCTGTAGGTATTCTTCAGGCACTTGCTATTACAGGCAGTGTTCCGTTTTCAACGGCGTTTCCGATTATTCTCGGTCAGAATATAGGTACTTGTGTTACAGCGCTTATCTCTTCTGTCGGCACTAATAAAAACGCAAAGCGCGCCGCTTTTGCACACCTTTATTTCAATATCATAGGTGTAGTTTTGGCGTTGATATTGTTTTACGGCGCAAACGCAATTTTCGATTTCGCATTTATGAGCGATGCCATAACTGCGTCTCAGATTGCCGTTCTTCATTCCGTATTTAATATTTTCTCAACTATCGTTCTTCTTCCGTTTACAAAACAGCTTGAATTTCTCGCTTGCAAAACAATTAAAGACAGCGGCAAAAAGGCAGAAACTCCCTCTGTATTGCTTGATGACCGTTTCCTTATCAACCCTTCATATGCAGTTGAAAAGAGCAGAGAAATCACCTGCAAAATGGCAGATATGGTTGAGAAAACAGCTATAACATCGTTTTCAATTCTCAAAAACTTCTCGGATGAGAAAGCACAGCTTATTCTTGAAAATGAAAAAGAAACGGATAAATACGAGGAATTGCTTGAAACCTATCTCGTAAAGATAAGCGCGCTTAACCTGTCTGATGAAGACAGTAAAAATGTTTTCATACTCCACCACGCAATAGAGAATTTTGAAAAGATAGGCGATTACAGCGAAGACATTCTTAAAATCAAAAAGAATATTAATAAGAAAAATATCATCTTTTCAGAGCGTGCCAAGTATGACCTTTCGGTTATGATGGCGGCTACAACAAAGATAATTACTCTTGCAGTTGAAGCGTTCAAAACGAACGATATTGTTAAGGCTCGAGAGATTGAACCTCTTGAAGAAGTTATTGATAAACTTAAAAAAGAACTTAAAAACAGACATCTTAAACGCATAGAGCAAGGTTCATGCTCGGTTGACCAGGGCTTTGTTTATCTTGATATAATCAATGCACTTGAAAGAATTTCAGACCACTGCGCAAGTCTTGCCGTTTCTATGATAGAGCTTGAAAGCGGCGATTACAATGTTCATGAATATACCCGTGAACTTAAAGAAACGGACAAGGAATTTGTTGAAAACCTTGATTCTTATCTTGAAAAATATGCTCTCAACTGACATAATAGGTACGGAGGTGCACGCCAATGGCACTTATATATATTTTAGAGGATGACACCAGCGTAAGAGAACTTGAATCATACGCTCTTCAGGGAAACGGATTTGATGTGTGCGGATTTGAAAATCCCAAGCAGTTTTATGAAGCACTAAAAAAAGAAATTCCCGATCTTGTAGTAATTGATGTAATGCTTCCGGGAGAAGATGGTCTTACCATTACAAAGAAACTTCGCTCAAGCTCGGAATATAAGAATATTCCTATTGTTATGGTTACGGCAAAGGATTCTGAAATAGACGCTATAAGAGGACTTGACAGCGGCGCAGATGATTATATTACAAAGCCGTTTTCAGTTATGATTTTCCTTTCAAGAATCAAGGCTGTTCTCCGCAGAGCGGGGGATAAGGATGAGAGGAAAAACTATTCTTATAAGACTATTGAAATTGATGATAAAAAGCACAAAGTTTTTTCAAACGGCAGAGAGGTTGAGCTTACATTCAAGGAATATGAAATTCTCAAATACCTCATTCTCAATAAAGGCATAGCAGTTACGAGAGAGCAGCTTTTGAATAAGGTTTGGGGATATGACAGCGAAAGCGAGTCAAGAACGGTGGACAGCCATATGCTCACGCTTCGTAAAAAGCTTGGAGAAAGCGGTGCGCTTATAGAAACAATACGCCATGTGGGTTACAAACTGGGTGATTAAATGACAGGTAAAATTTTCAATACCGTTTTAGCAGCGGCTGTTGTTTCTGCGGTTTTGCTTTTTGCGGCGCTTCTCATATTTTTTGATTATGAAATAAAGGATTATATAACGGCTGACTTGCCTTTCAGCATACTTGTTAAGCTTGCGGCTGTAATGCTTCCTGTTTTTATTGCTATTGTTTTACTTTCGTTTGGTGTTTCTATGTATATCTCAAAGCGCCTTTCATCTGATATAGAAAGTATGGGCGATGACATTGCCAATATAAGCAAAAACTGCAAATATGATGAACTTAAGCCCTTTGCTGACAAAATTCAGGCTCAGCACGATGAGAAAGAAAAGCTCATAAATATGAAAAAAAGATTTACGGCAAATGTTTCCCATGAGCTTAAAACACCGCTTACATCTATTTCCGGCTACGGTGAGATATTGCAAAACAATATGGTGCCGCAGGAGGATGTTTCAAAGGTTGGCGGAGTTATATATAAAGAATCGCAAAGGCTTATTAATCTTACTCACGACATTATTCAGCTTTCACAGCTTGAGGAATATGATTATAAACCTATAATAGATTTTGTTAATCTTATGCCCGTTGTCAATTACTGCGTTGAAGCACTTGCCATAAAAGCGCAGAAAAAGAATGTAACCGTAACGGTTGACGGGTGCGAGTGTAAGGTAAAGGGCACAAAATCTCTTATTGAAGAACTTGTTTATAATGTTGTTGAAAACGCAATTAAATACAATGTTGAAAACGGCAGGGTGGATGTCACTGTTTCTCAGGATGATGATTTTGCGTTTATTACCGTTAAGGATACGGGTATAGGCATTCCCGAAAAATATCAGGAACGCATTTTTGAAAGATTTTTCAGAGTGGATAAATCACGCTCTAAAGCTACGGGCGGAACCGGTCTCGGTCTTGCGATAGTGAAGCATACCGTTGAGTATCTCGGCGGAAGCGTATCTCTTAAAAGCAAGGAAAATGAGGGAACGGAAATCACAATTAAGCTTTCAAAATGATATTATTGTTTGAATATTGAGTTAAAAACACGCTTAAGGAAATTACCTTACAGCGTGTTTTTTTTGAAAGTGCTTAACAAATAATTACAAAAGCAAAAAGTAATTGAAATGAATATAAAGTTCTGCTATTATTTTATTTGCAGTATTTTAGAAAGGAGTTGTTTGATTTGAGTTCGGATAGATTTTTTATTTATCTGCTTTCCTGTTATCTTAACGGAGAAAAACCGGTGTGTAAAAAAGATGTTGACTGGAATGCAATTTATGCGTTATCACAAAAACATGATGTTACATCTGTAATTTCAAAGGAAATCAAAGAGCTTGACGAAGATAAACGCCCAAAAGGCAAGCTCCTTTCTGCTTTTAATCAAAGGCTTGAATATACTGTAAAGAATTATGAATATAAGACACAGGCAATTACTCTGCTTGTAAAGCTCCTCAGCGAAGCAAAAATCAATCATCTTCTTATAAAAGGCGCTGTTTTGCGTTATCTTTATCCCGTGCCTGAACTCAGAACGAGCGGGGATACTGATGTTGTTATCTCACCGTCAGACTATGAAAACACAGTTGAAGTCCTTAAAAACGGTGGCTTTTCCGTTGAAACGGTGGGAACAACGGTTGCCGAATTAAAATATAACGATGAAGTTTTTGAGATACATACGGAGCTTGAATATATAAACATTCAAAGTAAAATTTATTTTTCAACCCCGTTTGACGATATAAGTGAACACAGCGGATATACTTATAAGCTAAAGCCTTTTTATCATCTGCTTTATGTTATAACACATATTGCGCACCACTTGAAAAACGGCGGAGCAGGCATTCGTATGATAATGGATATAGACGCTCTTTTGAGATATTATCCTGATATCAATATAGAAAAATTTATCGCCCTGTGCGATTATATAAGAATAAAGAAAACCGCTCTTGTTTTGATTGCGCTTTCAAAAAAGTGGTTTAATACTCCTGTTGCAATAGATTTCACTTTTGAGGACAGCGATGAAGAGGACTTTTATAAAAATCTCAGCCGCATAATCCTAAACGGAGGTGTTTTCGGAGAAGATAACGGCGGTATCAGTGATGAGGATAAATCCAGATTATGGGCGTCTGTAAAGGCGTTTTTCGGACGCATTTTTCCTAATCCGTCAAACCTTCAAGAACATTTTACCTATTGCACCAAAAGAAAATATCTTGTTCCTATTGCTTGGTTTCACTATCTTTTCCTTGTCATATTCGGTAAATTCGGCAATTCTAATGATAAGCTTGAAGAAATGTTTGAGCAAAAAGAAATGTCTGAAAAATATTATGAAGTGCTCAAAGAACTTCAAATTGATTCAAATACTCATTACGATTAAAAAACAGCCTATCTTTTTGAAAAGACAGGCTGTTTTTTTATTTGTCATTATTTTATACCATTATATAAATCAATGCTCGTCTGAAAGCACCGCATGAGCGCACTTTATGCCGTCAACTGCCGCTGAAACGATACCTCCTGCATATCCTGCGCCCTCTCCGCAGGGGTAGATTCCGCTTATGTTGCACTGTAAAAGGTCGTCTCGAAGAATTCTGACGGAGCTTGAACTTCTTGTTTCGGGAGCGGTCAGAACCGCGTCATAGAGATTGAAGCCGTTGAGCTTTTTGTCCATCTCAACAATAGCGCTCTTCATCGTTGCAGAAACTTTTTGCGGCAGGCATTCCTCAATGTTGGTAAGGGTCACCCCTGTTGGGCAGGTCGGTTTTACATCACCGAGTTCTTTGCTCGGTTCGCCTTTGAGAAAGTCACCCACAAGCTGAGCAGGCGCCTTGTAATCTCCGCCGCCGAGGATAAACGCCTTGTGCTCAATTTCACGCTGATAGTAAATGCCTGCAAGCGGATGCTCGCTCGGAAAATCTTTTGGCTCAATTCCTACAAGCAGTGCGCTGTTGGCGTTTTCACCGTCTCTTGCAAGACTGCTCATTCCGTTAACGATAACGCCCTCTTTTTCGCTCGCCGCTGCAACAACTGTTCCGCCGGGGCACATACAGAATGTGTAAGCCCCTCTTTCGTGAAGTCCGTGGCAGGACAGCTTGTAGTCCGCCGCACCGAGTTTCGGATGATTTGCAAATTTACCGTATTGCGCCTTGTTGATAAGGCTTTGAGGATGCTCTATTCTTGCGCCTACTGAAAAAGGTTTTTGGATTATCTCTACACCAAGGTTGTAAAGCATCTCAACAGTATCTCTTGCGCTGTGGCCAATCGCCATAATAACGCTGTCAGCTTCAATATCAAAAAACTCGCCCTTGTGGGAATAGGTAAGCCCCTGAACAAATTTGTTGTAAACTATCAGCTTTTCAACCTTGCATTCAAGTTTTACTTCTCCGCCGAGTTTTTCAATTTTTTTGCGTATGTTTTTAACTACTACGGCAAGTCTGTCCGTTCCGATATGCGGTTTTGAGGAATAAAGGATTTCCTCGGGTGCGCCTGCTTCGTAAAGTTCTTCAAGCACTTTTCTTATAAACGGACTTTTGATTCCCGTGGTGAGCTTTCCGTCTGAAAAAGTGCCTGCGCCGCCTTCGCCGAACTGAACATTTGATTCTTCGTCAAGCTTGCGCTTTGTCCAAAATTCATTTACATCTTTTTGTCTGTCATCAATATTCTTTCCACGCTCAAATATGAGAGGGCGAAGTCCTGCCTCGGCAAGAATAAGACCTGCAAGCATACCTGCAGGGCCGAATCCCACAATAACGGGTCTGAATTTTGAAACCCTCTTGTTTTCAGGGATTTCATAGTGGTAGACCTCTGCAATTGAAACTTTGTTTGATTTGCATTTTGAAACAATCTGCTTTTCGTCAAGCGAAATTTCAATGTCAACCGAATAGGTGAAGTGAACATCGTCCTTTTTGCGTGCGTCAACGCTTTTCTTGTAAATGCTCAGCTTTTTAATATATTTTTTGTTGATTTTCAATATCTTTGCCGCTTTGTCGGCGAGGAGTTTTTCGTCCTCGTCAAGCGCAAGTTTAATTTCGTTAATTCTTATCATATCCGTACTCTTTCGCTATGTTATCTGCCGCGGCGATTCCGCTGTTCCACGCAAAGTCAAGATTAAATCCTCCGCAGGGGAACTGTTTGTCGAGAATTTCGCCGCATATATAAAGCCCTTTTATTATTTTTGACTCGTAGTTATCTATTTCATCAACAGGTATTCCGCCGCTCGTTATCTGAGCGTATTCATATCCCTTTGTTCCTGTAAGTATCAAACGCCAGTTCTTAATAGTCTTGGCTTGTCTTTGCATATCTCCTGACGCTTGTTTTTCTATTATTTCGGCAAGCTTTGTGCCTAAAATCCCTTTAACACTACCGAATTTTTCGATATGCTCTAATATTTCTTTTTCTGAAAAATCAGGGGCAAGGTCGATAACAGCAAGGCATTTTGAAGGCTGCTTTTTCTGAAAATTCCTGCTGACTTCGTGTGAAACATTCATCGCCGCAATTCCCGAAAGACCGTAATCGGTAAAAAGAACTTCGCCGTATTCACTGCAAACTTCCTGCCCGTCAATCTCAATTTTCAGCGTGCATTTTGTCCTTGTGCCTTTAATCATTCTCGGATATTTGCTCGATGAGGTCAGCTGAACAAGTGCGGGGGAAAGGGGAGTTACAGTGTGACCGAGAGATTTGAGCAGAGTGTATCCGCTGCCGTCTGAACCAAGAGCACTCTGAGCTCTTCCGCCAGCCGCAACAATCAGCCTGTCCGCCTTAAAAACGCCTTTGTCTGTGAAAACTTCAAGGTTTTCTGAAATGCGGTTAACTTTGCAGTCGCATATAATTTGCACTCCGAGATTCTCGCAGGCGTCAAGAAGAGAGGATAATACCGTTTCCGCTTTAAGGGAATAGGGGTAAACTCTGCCTTCTTCCTCCTCACGCAGGGCAACGCCGATTGACGAGAAAAAATCACGGCATTTCTCATATCCCTGAGCGTTTGTGTTGGTTATGTTGCATCTTCCGTTTCCCGTTGCAAGAATTTTCTTTCCCGCAACCGAAAGCCTTTCAAGAACGGTTACATTAGCAAACGGCATATTCTGTTTTAATCGCACCGCCGCGGCAAGCCCTGCGGCTCCTGCACCTATTATAACAGCGTTCATAAAGCCTCCGAAACAAACTGAATTTTCAATAGTTTTCTATATAATATAATAAAAATACTATAATTGCAAACTTTTTTTCAAAATTCACTTGACTGTTTTGCTCTGTTGTGGTATATTATCCATACCTCGAAAAGGGGTTAATTTTTTTTGCCCTTTTTTCTGAACAATAATTGTTCCTCGGAGGGAGATTAAATATCGAAAGAAAAACGGAGGTGCCGAAATGAGAGTTAAAGTTACTTTAGCTTGCACTGAATGCAAACAACGCAATTACAACACAATGAAAAACAAGAAGAACACTCCGGACAGACTTGAAATGAATAAGTACTGCCCGTTCTGCAAAAAACATACTCTTCACAGAGAAACAAAATAACGGAGGATAACAATGGCTGAGAAGAAGACTTCAAATGCCGAGGAGCTTAAAAAGGATAAGACTCAGAAAGACGAGTCAAAATCAAAAGCTCAAAAGGCAGACAAGAAAAAGTCAAAAAAGAAAAATCCATTTAAATCCATTGGCAAATTCTTCAAAGGTGTTAACGCAGAGCGCAAAAAAGTTGTTTGGCCTACTGCAAAGGAAACAATCAGAAACTCAATCATTGTTCTTGTTGTAGTAGCAATAGCAGGTGTTGCAATCTATGCTGTTGATACTCTTCTTTCACTCGGTATGAAGGGTATTAAAAACCTTGCAGACGAAACAACCGTCAGCGAAACTGTAAGTGAAGACACTACAGACGAGCTTCAGGAAACAGAAACAGCCGAGTCAACTACACAGGCAGCAGAATAAGCTGTAATTTCAGTAACGGAGGCTCTAATTAAATGGAAGAAGCAAAATGGTATGTTGCTCACACATTTTCGGGCTACGAAAATAAAGTTGCCAGTAACATTCAGACTGTTGTAGAAAACAGAAATCTTCACGATTTAATTCAGGAGGTTTCGGTTCCTACGGAAACAGTTGTTGAAATAAAGGACGACGGTTCTAAAAAAGAAGTAGAGAGGAAAGTATTCCCCGGCTATGTTCTTGTTAAAATGGTTATGAATGACGACACATGGTATGTTGTCCGTAACATAAGAGGCTGCACCGGCTTTGTTGGTCCGGAAAGCAAGCCCGTTCCTCTTACCGAGGAAGAGGTTAAAAAGCTCGGTGTTGAAAAAGTCAGCGTTAAAGTTAATTACGCTGAGGGCGATTTCGTTAATGTTATCGACGGACCGCTTGAAGGCTTTTCAGGCACGGTTGAAAGTGTTGATGTCAACAACAACAGTGTTCAGGTCACCATTTCTATGTTCGGCCGTGAAACTTCTGTTGAGTTTGAACTTGACCAGCTTGAAAAAGTAGAAGACTAATTAATATGGTAATCGGCAGCAAAGCTGCTTATTATGCACCAAAGCGGTGCGTGGGAGGGGATTGCTTCCCCGCCATACCACAATTTTAGGAGGAAAAAATAATGGCTCAGAAGGTAGTAGGTTTAATTAAACTTCAAATCCCTGCAGGCAAAGCAACTCCGGCTCCCCCGGTTGGTCCTGCACTTGGTCAGCATGGTGTAAACATCATGTCTTTCACAAAAGAATTCAACGAGAGAACAAAGAACGATGCAGGTCTTATCATTCCTGTTGTTATCACAGTATTTGAAGACCGTTCATTCACTTTCGTAACAAAAACACCGCCCGCAGCAGTTCTTATTAAGAAAGCTTGCGGAATTGACAAGGCTTCCGGTGTTCCCAACAAGAATAAGGTTGCCACAATCACAAAGGCACAGGTTCAGCAGATTGCTGAAACAAAGATGCCCGACCTTAACGCAGCTTCTCTTGAAGCAGCAATGAGCATGATTGCAGGCACAGCCCGCAGCATGGGTATAGTAGTAGAAGACTGATTCCCTTGTGGGAGGAAAAATCCGATTAACCACTGGAGGTAATATAATATGAAACACGGAAAGAAATATACAGACGGTGCAAAGCTTGTTGACCGTTCAAAATTATATGAGAGTGCAGAAGCACTTGATCTTGCAATTCAGACTGCAAAAGCAAAGTTTGATGAAACAATCGAAGTTCATGTTCGTCTCGGCGTAGACTCCCGTCATGCAGACCAGCAGGTTCGCGGCGCAGTTGTTCTTCCGAACGGTACAGGTAAAGATGTAAGAGTTGCTGTTTTCGCAAAAGGCGATCTTGCTAAGGCTGCTGAAGAGGCAGGCGCAGACATCGTTGGCGATGCAGACCTCGTTACAAAAATCCAGGGCGGCTGGATGGATTTCGATGTGGCTATCGCAAGCCCCGACATGATGGGCTTCGTTGGTCGTCTCGGTAAAGTTCTCGGTCCCCGTGGTCTTATGCCCTCTCCCAAAGCAGGCACAGTAACAATGGATGTTGCTAAGGCTGTTACAGAGGCTAAGGCTGGTAAGATTGAATACCGTCTTGACAAATCAAACATTATCCATTGCCCCATCGGTAAGGCCTCATTCGGCACAGAAAAGCTTCTTGAAAACTTCAACGCTCTTCTTGATGCTATCATCAAAGCTAAGCCGGCTGCTGCAAAAGGTCAGTACATTAAGTCCTGCGCAGTTGCTTCAACAATGGGCCCCGGCGTTCGCATCAACCCCAACAAAGTTGGTTCAGGTGCAGTTGCCGACGCTGAATAATTTCAGTTCTTTATAAATAGGTATTGACAAGGGATTTACCTTGTGTTACAATACTTTCGCTGTTCAACCAAAGACAGCAGGTGCCTTTTGGCGTAAGATACTTATGTACCGCCTGCCGAGGAATGAGCATTTCTGATTTATATATAATGTTATCATTATTATAGATAATCGTAAATGTCGTGCATTCCGTCTTTCGGAATGCACTTTTTGTTTATTCGTTTTTGGAACAGCCATAAAAGCCCGTCGTTTCGGCGGCAAATAATTATGGAGGTACAATTAATGCCAAGTTCAGTAGTTCTTGAAAAGAAACAGGCGCAGGTTGCCGCTCTTGCTGATAGAATGAGAAACTCTGTTGCGGGTGTAATCGTTGATTACAAGGGTATCAATGTAGAAGATGATACCAAACTCCGTAAAGAGCTTCGTGAAGCAGGTGTAGAGTACACAGTTGTTAAGAACTCTATCCTTAAAAGAGCAGCTGACGAAGTAGGTCTTGAAGGAATCGACCCGATTCTTGAAGGCACAACTGCTATCGCAACAAGCGCTGACGATTATGTAGTATCAGCTCGCATACTTCAGAAATATGCTGATGCTCATGAATTCTTCAATGTAAAATCAGGCTACCTTGATGGCGAAGTTATTGATGTTGCAAAGATTCAGTCACTTGCAAAACTTCCTTCAAGAGAAGTTCTTCTTGCAACTGTTTGCAACGTATTCAATGCTCCTATTGCTGCATTTGCACGTGCAGTACAGGCTATCGTTGACAAGGGTGGCGCAGACGCTGCAGAAGCAGCAGAAACAGAGGCTCCCGCAGAGGAAGCTCCTGCAACAGAAACAGCAGAATAATTCATTACTTTAACTAAAAAATTAATTCGGAGGAAATTAAAATGGCATCAGAGAATGTAACAAAAATTGTTGAAGAGCTTAAAACTCTCACAGTTCTTGAGCTTTCAGAGCTCGTATCAGCAGTAGAAGAAGAATTCGGCGTAAGTGCTGCAGCAGCAGTAGCAGTAGCAGCTCCCGCAGAAGGCGGCGCAGCAGCAGCTGAAGAGAAGACAGAATTCGATGTAGTTCTTAAGGATGTAGGTCCTAACAAGATTCAGGTTGTTAAGGCTGTTAAAGAAGCAACAGGTCTTGGCCTTAAAGAGGCTAAGGAGATCGTTGACGGTGCTCCCTCAACAATCAAAGAAGCAGTTCCCACAGCTGACGCTGAGGCACTCAAGGCTAAGATTGAAGAGACAGGCGCAACTATCGAACTCAAGTAATTGTACCTTATCTATTGAAGCGGAGCTTTATGCTCCGCTTTTTTTATTCATTCTTAATTGACAGCGGAATATATATCTGTCTCTTATACACATCTGACGCTGCCGACGATCG
>UQFL01000039.1 GCA_900540305.1 uncultured Oscillospiraceae bacterium
TAAGAGACAGATATAAATTAACGGATTGAAAAAAAGATTAATTTGTGTTAATTTTATATATATCAGCGAAAACTGACGATTGTATTAAAGGAGGATATTATATGGCTCTCCCGTCTGACAGCTATATGCTTTTGAGCGTGGTAAATATGAAGCTCAGAGATACTTATTCAAATCTTGATATCCTTTGCGATGATTTGCAGCAGAGCAGGGAAGAACTCTGCGAAAAGCTCGCATCAATAGGGTATAAGTATGATGACGAAATAAATCAGTTTGTATAAGGCAAAATTAAAGGGCTTTCCGATTTTCTTCGGAAAGCCCTTTTTGTTTAACTTTTAATCAATATCGCCCTGAGAAAGCTTTTTGAATACGCACTTATTCATCATTTCGGCAATCTCTTCTATATTATCGTCTTTTCTTGAATAAAGCATTGAAAGTATATAACCTGTTACACCGTTGGCAGTAAATTCAATAATGAATTCCGCCTCTTTTGCTCGCTCAGGAGAAATAGTTACGGATTGATTATAAAATTCCGTGGAGTATTCAATAATACTCTTTCTTATAAGCGTTGTGATGTAACCTACCAAAGAGGACGAAACACAGCTCCTTAAAAAATCTCTGTTAGCGTCAACTCTCTTCAAATATATCATTGTGGCTTCCATCATATTTTTGGCGTTTTTAGCTTCCTGAACACAGTTTTCGGTGTAATATTTAACGCCCCAGTCAATAAGCGACTGAATATCGGAAAAGTGATAATAAAAAGTCTGCCTGCTTATATTGCACTCTTCAACAAGCATAGTAACCGTAATTTTGTCAAGTTCATTTTTTTCGAGAAGGTTAGAAAAACATTTTAATATCTGAAGCTTTGTTTCCTTAGGCATCTAATCTGCTCCTTTCACTATTCACTGAGTATGATAGCATATTTTGACATTTTCGGCAACAATGAAAAGGCAGAATTAAAATTTGCTTAACAAATTGTTATTACGGTGTTCTAAATTTGTAAATTAAAGATATCTCAGAATAATATAAACTGTTGAAATCAAAACAACAAGAATCGTTGCGGGAGCACAGTATCTGCAGTATTTTCCCCAAGTGATTTTGTTTCCGCTCTTTGCCGCAACGGAAATGCCCATAACATTTGCAGATGCGCCAATCGGAGTTGCATTTCCGCCGAGGTCTGTTCCGAGTGAAAGTGCCCAGGCAAGAGTTGCAAGCTCTATATTCTGTGTTGCCGCCATAGCGGTGATAACGGGTATCATTGTAGCTGCAAACGGAATGTTGTCTATAAACGCACTTGCTATTGCAGAAATCCAAATTATTATAATAACCATAACAATGTGGTTGCCGTTGCTTGCGTTTGCAATAAACTGAGTGATAAGTTCAAGAACGCCTGTGCTTTCAAGTCCGCTAACCACAACGAATAAACCTACAAAAAACAGCAGAGTTTTATAATCTATGTGCTTTATTATGTATTTAATTTCTTTTGGTTTGCTTGTAATTAATGTTAAAACAGCAATTCCTACTCCTATTGCGGAAACGGTCAAATGCGTTTGAGCGTGGGTTATAAGCAATATAACTGCAAGACCGAATATTATACTGCTCTTTATAAAGCCGGGTTTACTGTTGATAGCCTCAGACGGTTCGGGATAAATCTCATTTCCGCTTCTGTTTTGCTCGCTGCTTTTAAGATGCTTTCTGAAGCAAAGGAAAAAGTAAAGAATTACTACCGCAAGGCAGATAATTGCTATAATACCCGTGTTGAGGAAGAACTGTGAAAATGTGTAACCGAGTGATGTTCCTATAATAATGTTCGGCGGGTCGCCGCACATTGTTGCCGCACCGCCGATATTTGCGCAGAAAATTTCGGAAATAATCATCGGCACAGGGTCGAATTTAAGAGTTTTTGCAAGTTCTATTGTAACGGCGGCAAGGAAAAGAATAACCGTAATGCTGTCTATAAACATTGAAAGCACTGCGCTTATTACCATAAATGTTATAAGAATGGGAACGGTTTTGTATTTAACCGCCTTAGCGATACGCAGGCAGAGCCAGCGGAAAAATCCCGCAAGGCCCATACCCTCAACCATCACCATCATACCTGCAATGAAAACGATTGTTTCCCAGTTTATTCCTGCGGTTTCAGATGCTCCTGTTGAGTACCAAAAACCCTGAGTGAAGAAAACATCAAGATTAAGCGTTTCCCATACAGCTGAGGGGCTGTGCATACAGCCTAAAAATACTATTCCTATCATAAGAACAGCCGCGAGTGTTGTAGTGATGTGACGAGGGATTTTTTCCCACACAATCATAACAAACATTGCAACAAAGATTACGGCTGCCAAAATTTGGCTAACCATTGTTTATATTCTCCTTATTTTTGAATTAATTTTTCTCTTCAAGTATGCGAAGATATTCTTTGTATTTTGAACTGAGAACGGATTTCTCCTCTGAGTTCTGAACAAGCTGATTTACAGCAGCAGTAGTCTTTTTAACAGGTGCTATTGTGCCTGCGCCTGCAACGCAACCGCCGGGGCAAGCCATACCCTCAAGCAGATAACCGTTGTACTTTCCTGCCTTAGCAAGCTGAAGCATTTTTCTGCATTCGGGAAGACCTTCTGCTCTTACTGTAAGCACTTCTCTGTCAGGGTCAAGCTCTTTGATTGCATTTTCAACAGCTTTGGCAACGCCGCCGCTGACAGCAAAGCCCTTACCGTCGCCGCTTGAGCTCTTGAACGGTTCGCTGTCCTCGCACTTTGCAATGTCAATTTCTTTAGCTTCAAGAATTGAGCTGAATTCCTCGAATGTGAGGACGAAGTCAACAAAACTTCTGATAGTTCTGCGGCTTGCTTCAAGTTTCTTAGCTGCGCACGGACCTACGAAAACAACCTTGCATTCAGGGTGCTTTTCTTTTATAAGTCTTGCTGTGAGCACCATAGGTGTGAGCGCCATTGAAATATAAGATGCAAATTCGGGGAAGAGTTTTTTAGCCATAACAGACCACGCAGGGCAGCAGGATGTTGCCATAAACGGCTGTTTTTCGGGCACTTCTTTCATAAAGTCGTTTGCCTCTTCTATTGTGCAGAGGTCGGCGCCTATCGCAACCTCAATAACATCTTCAAAACCAAGCTCTTTAAAAGCTGTTCTGATTTGACCTGATGTTACATTGCCGAACTGACCTGCAAAAGCAGGCGCAATTGCAGCGTATACGGGAGTATCGCTCTTGAGCGCTGTAATAGTCTGGTAAATCTGGCTCTTATCAATAATTGCGCCGAACGGGCAGTTAACAAGGCACATTCCGCAGGATACGCACTTGTCGTAGTCGATTTCGGCTCTGCCGAGTTCATCCGATTTAATAGCATTCATTCCGCAAACTTTTGCGCAGGGACGCTCCTGCCTTACAATTGCTTTGTATTCGCACGCATTTATGCACATTCCGCATTTTACGCACAAATCCTCGTCAATATGAGATCTGCCGTTTTGAATTGAAACAGCTTTTTTGGGGCAAACCTCAACGCAGGGATGCTCAAGGCAGTTTTGGCATGCGTTTGTAACGAATACTCTGTTTTCAGGGCATCTGTTGCACGCAAATTTAATGATGTCAATGAGCGGAGGCTCATAATATTTCTCGTCAACAAGGCTTTCGTCAACGCCCTCGCAGATTGAAGCAAAGTCGTTAAAATCTCTGAGAGAAACGCCCATTGCGGCTCTGAGTCTTTCAGCCACAACTTCTCTTTCAACGAAAACACTGTCTCTGTACTGTGCAACCTCGCCCTTGATGATTTTGTAGGGGAGATTTTCAAATTTTTTAGCGTCCCAGCCTTCAAAAGCCAGTTTTGCAACTTCCGTGAATATTGTTTTGCGAAGTCTTGATTTTGAAGTTTTTATACCTCTCATAACTCATTTCTCCTATATTTAAATAATAATCCTTTTTTCGTAACTTATATTAACATGTCATTAAATTAAAATCAATTAAAACATTAACATTTTGTTCTTTTTTTAACAAAGATTTTGATGTATAATTGCTATGGTGATATTATGGAAAATAAATTCAGTGCTCTCAGTGAGCTGAATAAAGCAATTGAAAACGAACTTGATTTTGATTTCAGCGTAAATGAGAAGCGTATTCTTACAACTGAGGATTTCAACAAATATTTAAAAAATCCGTTCGGCGATAAAAATAAAATGATTTTTTACAGGGGAGAGCGCAAAAATGATTTGTCACGCCCCCTTGTGCCAACTCTTCTTAGAAACAAAAAGAATCTTTTGCAGGAGGGAACGCTTGTTCTCAATATAGACAGCGAATATCTGCGCAATTTTTATAAGGGAATGGGGCAGTATCTCAATGTTTTTGAAACAATGTTTTCCGATGTTTCGCAGTACAGAATGTATGAACTCTGCTCTTTTTCTCAGCATTATCTCGGTATTTCACCGTTTATTGATTTTACAAAATCGCTCTATGTTGCCCTTTCTTTCGCTACAAAGGGCAGGCGAGAGGTGGAAAACGATATTGTTGTCTACACAGCTGAAATATCTGATTTTGACAACTATACAAACGATATTGTTGTAGCCGAATGCTGGCTTAATAATTACAAAGTCAGCATTTATAATTCCCCCGATGAGATTTTCAAACTCAAAAACATAAGCATGACGCCGTCCGCTTTCAAAACGGCAAAGGCTTCGCTTGAAAGCAGAATACAGGATTCTTCGCCGAAAGCCAAGATGATTGATATTCCTACAAATGACCTCGTTAAATATCAGCAGGGTGTATTTCTTCTGCTCACTGATTTTGCAATGTACCACAAATCATATCTCACGAAAAATTTAAGAGAGGATTTTCTGCTTACTAAGTATATTATAAGCAAAGATATTTGTTCTGAACTCGTAGATATGATTTCCGAGGAAGCACCGTGGTATGAATACGATTGCCTTTTGAATATAAAAACGGCTATGGGCAGAGCGGTGACAGCTCAAAAAATCTTCAGCCTTGAATAATCTAATTCTATTATTTGCCTAAACTTTTATTAATAAATAAAGCGCACCGAAAAGTTTTAATTCGGTGCGCTTTTAATCTGTTATTTACTGTTTACTCATTTATCGTCCATTCTGTGTAAACGCCGTAATGGTCGCTTACATATCCCTCTGAAATATCGTTAAGCACTTCGTAATTAACGGCAGTTGTGTTATCAGAAAGAAATATAAAGTCTATCGGCTCGGTGCTTTCTTCTTCACCCCAGCTTTGATATGTTCCCACCTTTTTATCCTCAAAAGAGGTGAGGGAATCGTTCAAAACGCTTTCAATCGTTTCATAAGCCGCCATTCCCTGCGTCTGATTGAAATCGCCCGTCAAAACAGTTGCGTCAAAGCTGTATTTTTCTCCAAGCTGTACTATCTGCTCTTTTATAACCTCTGCCCCGTAATTCGCGGCTTCCTCGCTTGCATTGTCAAGGTGAGTGTTCATAAACAGAATAATATTTCCTGTCTCGGCATTTTCAAGCAAAGCCCAAGTGCATATTCTGTTGCAGCCTGCGCCGTCATATCTGCTCTCTATGTCTGGTGTTTCGGAAAGCCAGAAAGTTCCTTTTTCAATGGCGGAAAATTTATCCTTTTTCCAAAAAATCGCATTCATTTCGGACTTTTTTTCTGTTTCATCTCCGCCGCGCTTAACTCCGTAACTTTCGTATCCGCTCATTGATTCCGAAAGTTTTTCAAGCCAGTCAGAATTCATTTCCTGCGTGCCTATAAGGTCTGCGGAAACTTTGTTCATATATTCTGCAAAACGCTTTACTCTTGCGGATGAAGATGTGCCGTCAAGCAGATTTCCCCACGGTGCGGCACAGTTGAATGTAACAGTTGTAATGCTGTCCTGTGCATACTTTTCGGGAGGAATATACCCAGCATACAGGTCGTTTTTTGCACAGGATGAAAATATTGCCGTAACCGTTATTACAGAAAGAATTATTGCAATTAGCTTTTTCATAATTACCACCGATTATCTGTTTTTCTTTCTCTTTTTGATTTGTTTTGAAATTACTGCCGCACTAATAACTGCTACTATTATAACTCCCGCCGTGCAGGGAATTGCAATTTTTAAAGCGGGCGGAAGATATGCCGATGCCTGCGGTATCCCGTCGGGCAAAGTGTAAAGCGTTGAGCCGTCATTTGAGCCGTAAGCAATTCTTATAACATTAACGCTGTACTTTTCCGCTTCAACCGTAATTACGGAATCCTGAGAAATATTTAATTTCTCGTCAACAGGCGCAACATAGCATTTCTTGCCAACTTCATTGCAAGCAGATTTAAATTGCGCCGAAATGTGCTGATTTGATGCGTAGTTTATATTTTCAAATCCGCTCAAATTTAAATTTACTGTCTGTTTCTTACCGCTTGAATTAACAAGCTTTACATAAATTGCCTGTTCTTCTTCATTTACAGTTACGGACTGCGCAAGCTCTGTTACGGGGATTTCTGTTGAAAAATCAGCGTCAATATATTTTGTGCCCACATTGTTTGCGTAAAGCATCTGTGTATAATATGCAGGCGTGAGCACTGTCTCCTGAGAATCAAACCAAATAAGATTTATATTCCAGTTCTGCGAATTTACTTTTGCGAAAGTGGGGGCGTATGCAGTCATCGCAACAACATCGCCGTTTCTCTCAAAGCCTGTCATATATGCCGCTTCTTCAACAGCCTCAAGTATGTTGCTCTTTGTCTGTAAAGTGCCTACTCCGTCCGCTGTAGCCGCATATTCACCAACGAAAACCTTTGCCGAATTTCTGTCATAGCTGTCATATCTGTCTTTGATTTCATACATATAACTGCCCTGTGTGTAATAATGTTCGTCTACATAGCAGTCTGTGTATTTTTCAGAAACGGTATCCCACGCAATATCAAAATCTTTTCCGCCAAGCCAGGTGCCTGAGGTGGTTATAACGGTTATGTCGGGATAAGCCTCTTTAACTTCTTTGTAAAGAGCGTCAAAGTTTCTCCAATAAACCTCGCCCCAGTTTTCGTTGCCGAGACCGATATATTCAAGTCCGTAAGGTTCTTCGTGACCGTAAGAAGCTCTAATTGCGCCCCAGTAAGTAGTGTTTGCGTCCCCGTTTGCAAATTCAATAAGGTCTAAAATATCCTGAACATAATTTTCCCATTCGGGCGTGCCGGGTGTCAGCGCTATTGTTTCAAGATAGCTGTTCCAGTCGTCCTCGCTTGTGTAACCAAGGGCATTTACTTCGTTGATTCTGTTTTCTATACCATCTTTATCGTCTTCGGCAAATCCTCTTTCGTCAATAAGATACTGCCTGAATTCTTCATCCGTCATAGACAGCTTCTTATAAGCGTCAACATTTATGTCATAACCGTTTCTGCCCTGGCAGGTAAGTCCAGCATTAAGGCAGGGAACAGGCTCGGCGCCGAGGTCGGCACAGAGGTTAAAATACTCGCCGTAGCCCATTGCGTTTGAATTTATATAGTAATCTCCTGCATCGTCATTGCGCCATACATTGTAGCTCTGTTTACGCTCTTCAAGCGGGCCTATAGTTGCTTTCCAGTCAAAAAGATTTTCAAGCGAATCGCCCTCGCAGAAGCATCCGCCGGGAAATCTTATGAAAGATGGGTTGAGTTCTTTCAAAGCGTCAACAAGGTCGCTTCTAAGTGTTGTAAACTTCCACTGTTCGCTTATGTAGCCGTAAGATGACTGAGGTACAAGCGAAACAAAATCAATGTGGAGCGTGCCCTCTCCCTCAAAAACTATTGAAAGAGCGCCGTCCTCGCTTGCAACTGATTCAAGCTCCGCCTCAACCTTTCGCCAGCCTGCCGAACAGTTTGAAATATCTATTTCCGTCAGCCTGTTTGAGTTGGAAGGGGAGTCAAGATAAACCATAACGCTGCCGTTAAAATCTATGTTTCTTATGTAGCAGGAAAAATCATATTTTTCTCCCTCTTTAAATCCCATATCAGCCGTGGATTGCAGCTTTTCATTTCTGTCATAAGTTTTGTAATCCCAGTTTTCAACACAGCCGAGATTTGTAAGAATACCTTTTCCTGAAACGGTTATCTCTTCAAAATTTGTATTGTTTGCATTCATCGGATTCTGTGTTGAAACCGTGTGACCCAGGTTGTCAAAATTCCAATATGCCTCGTAAAGTTCGTTGTTTCTTTCGGATGTGTCATTGTATTCAAAACTGTTGTTGTAAACAAGGTTTGAAACAAGTCCTCCGTCTCCAGCCTTTGAAATGTCTTCAATAAATGCTCCGTAAAGGGTGGGGGAAATTTCGTGCGAAATGTTGTCTGCTGAAATATCAAGATTAACTGCGTCCTTTGCCTCAGCAGGAATAACAGCGCAGGATGTAACAATTAAAATGCTAAATATAAATGATAACAGTTTTTTCATTATGTGCTCTCCGTTTTTGTTCAAATGTTATAAAAGTATGTTATCATATAATAAATGTTATGTCAAAAAACAGAAATATTACAATTTAAGAAAAATAACTATTGCAAAATCGCACAAAATATGCAATAATATCAAGTGCAAATTGCCGATGTATTGTTATCGTGCGTTAAAAAAACAGAATATCGAGGTGTGGCTCAGTTTGGTAGAGCACCACGTTCGGGACGTGGGGGCCGCAGGTTCAAATCCTGTCACCTCGACCAAAAAAGACGGTTTTCCAAACCGTCTTTTTCTTATGCCAAAAGGCTCTAAACCCCTTAAAATCGGGGCCTCCCGCCTTTTCCCTTTTCACCTTGAGATAACTTGAGAAGACTCAAGATGGGTTGAATTGCAACCGAATGTCATCCCAATGGCATGCTGCATGTGATTTTTAACATATTGATGATCTGATTTTTTTGTGATAAAATTAAAATATCATAAAAGGGAGAATAATAATATGGGTGATAATAATATTCAACTTTTTGAAGATAAGCCTATTCGTACTGCGTGGGATGATGAAAAGGAAGAGTGGTACTTTTCTATTGTTGATGTAATATCGGTTTTGACAGATCAACCAACACAAAGAAGTGCAAGTAATTATTGGGCAAAATTGAAACAACGCTTGAAAGAAGAGGGCGCAGACCAGTTGCTGATAAATTGTCAGCAACTGAAATTAAAGTCGCCGAAAGATGGAAAAAAATACAAAACTGATGTTGCTGATACAGAACAATTATTACGCATTATTCAGTCTGTGCCATCGAAAAAAGCAGAGCCATTTAAGATGTGGCTTGCACAGGTTGGTAGAGAAAAAATAGAAGAAACTATTGATCCTGAATTGGCAATAGACAGAGCGGTTGAAACATACCAGAAAAAAGGATATTCTGAAGATTGGATACATCAAAGACTTTTGTCTATTCGTATAAGAAATGAGCTTACTGATGAATGGCAAAAGCGTGGTGTTGAAAAAGGCAAAGAATATGCAATCCTTACAGATGAAATAACAAAGGCTTGGTCAGGTATGAGCACAAGGCAATATAAAAATCTTAAGGGATTAAAAAAAGAAAATTTGCGTGACAATATGAGCGACCTTGAACTTGTTTTGACCATGTTGGCTGAAGCTTCAACAAAGGAAATTTCTCAGTCGGAAAATCCAAAAAATTTTGAAGAAAACAAAGCCGTTGCAAACAAAGGCGGTAAGGTTGCAGGAGATGCAAGAAAATCCATTGAAAGCCAAACAGGAAAACCTGTTATCACATCAAATGATGCAAAAAAACTAAATGAAGTTGTAGTTGATCTGATTGAATCTGCCTCTTCAAAAGATAATTAATATAGACTTGTTCAATCATAACCACTAGTTGATAGTGGTTATGATTTTTTTATCCTCTATAATTACATTCTCCTTTCACTGCACCATTTGATAAATTCAGTTTTAAGGACTTTGAGATTTTTACCTAATTTCAGGGAAATTATCTTTATATTGACAAATGTTTGTTATGGTGTTAGTATGAAATTACCATTTGAAAGGGAAAATGCTATGTTTATTTTTGTTAATGAACTTAATAACAGACTTTATTCTATGCGTAGAGATATGTATGGATTTAGTTTGTTATGTTCATTTACGAAATAGTAGCTATTCATATAATACTATTATTAAAACCGTTGATGAGCATATCATCAACGGTTATTTTTTTAAAGGAGATAGATATATAAAATGTTAAATCACATAGGTACTAAAGATATAAAAACTGACAGGCTTTTGCTTCGTAAAATAAAGAAAAGTGACTATAAGGATATATTCAAATATACATCTAAAGAGGAAGTAGCAAAATATGTATCGTGGAATGTTCATAAAAGCATTGATGATACAAAAGCATTATGCGAAATGTGGGTTGATGAATACAAAAGTGGCGTAAAATATCATTGGGCAATCGTATATGACAACAAGGTTATTGGAAATATTGAGATAATAAAACTTGTTGATACAACTGCTATATTTGGTTGGCAAATGGATAATACATATTGGAATATGGGAATAATAACCGAATCTGCTATTGCTGTTCGTGACTATATGTTTTCTGATGTTGGTGTGGATATACTTGAAGCAGAGTATATGCAGGATAATATAGGCTCAGGTAGAGTAATGCAGAAAATCGGAATGAAAGAGTATCCCATTATTGATTCGTTATATTATCAAGTCAACCATAAAACCGAAATCGATGGAATGCCATTGATTTGTTACAGAATTACTAAAGATGAATATATAGATAGAAAGTTAAAGGAGAAATAAAATGAAATTGTTATTTTTAATAGGAAATGCTTCTGTTGGTAAAATGACCGTAGGTCAGGAATTGATGAAAATAACAGACTTAAGACTTTTTCACAATCATATGACTATTGAGCCTGTACTTGATATATTCGGTTACCTCAACAGAGATGCAGTCGAAAGACTTAGAAATGTAATTTTTGAAGAATTTGCAAAAACTGATTTGGAAGGTATGATTTTCACTTTTATGTGGGCGTTTAATGACAAATCAGATTGGGAGTACATAGAGTATGTAAAAAATATATTTGAGCCGTATAACACAGAATTTTATTATGTTGAACTTGTTGCTTCACAAGATGTAAGGCTTGCAAGAAACTGCACGGAAAACAGACTGAAAAACAAGCCGTCCAAAAGAGATATTGATGAATCTAACAGAAGGCTCATTAGAGATGATGAAACCTACCGTTTTGAAAGCTATGACGGCGAAATTCCATTCGGTAATTATATTAAAATTGACAACACGAATCTTGAGCCTGATGTTGTGGCAAAAATGATCAAGGATAAATTTGCATTATGAAATTTACAGTTGAAAAATTAACAATAGATACCTATTACAAAAGTAATTTTGTTTGGAATATGAGTACTTGTCCATTCACCAAACAATTCAAAGAGCAAGTCGAATGTGGGAATCGTGAAGCATACTTATTTAAATTTGAGGATGAATATATTGCAAGCTGTGATTTAGTTTATGATTATGAAGATTACACCGAAAGCAGCAATAAAATTTATCTCTCAAGGCTTATTGTCAAAAGAGAGTATCGTAATCAAGGTATAGGTCAGAATGCATTAAAATATATGATTGATGTTTGCAAAGAAAAGGGCTATCAATACATAACCGTTGGTGTTGATGTTGATAATGACAATGCTATTCATATTTACAAAAAGAAAGGCTTTAAGATATACGAAAATGCAATAGATGAGTATGGCGAATATTACAAAATGATATTGAATTTATAAGGAGTTCAAAATGAAAATAGGAATAATAACTGACATACACAACAATATATATGCTCTTAACGCAGTTTTAGACGGCTTTTCTAAGATAGGAATTGAGAAAATAATTTGTTGTGGAGATATAATTGGTATTGGTTCAAAGCCTGATGAAACAGTAAAAAAGTTAATTGAAATTCAAGATATTCTTGAATGTGTAAGAGGTAATCACGATAATTATCTTATTAGCGGTATGCCCAGTAGAGTTCCTAACAGCGAAATGATGTCTTATGCTGAAATAGAGCAACATAAATGGGAACATGGTAAATTAAGTGATGAGTCTAAAAATTTCATAAAATCATTGCCATTCACAAAATTATTAAGCGTTGGTGATAAGAAAATCTATATTGCTCATTATTCAATGAATAGTGAAAATAGTTACAACTATGGCAGTTATAAACCTGTTCCTACAGTAGATGATTTGACCGTGATGTTTAGCAACATTGATGCTGATGTTATCGTTTATGGACACAATCATAGACCTTCCGTTATAAATAATGAGAATAAGTGGTTTATAAACTGTGGTTCATTGGGTTGTCCTATGGGAGAAAATATTGCAAGAGCAGGAATATTAAATATTGATGGTGATATTACATACGAACAATTAAGCGTACCTTATGATGTTAACGAAGCAGTAGTAGACATTAGAAAAGCAAAATATCCTGATTATGAAAATATATTAAAATTCTTTTATTGATTCAAGTGAGATTGTAAAATAAAGTGTGTAAGTTTTTTAACTTACACACTTTTTTTAGAAAAACCTTACGATTTACATTCTCCTTTCACTGCACCATTTGATGAATTCTGATTTTAGCACTTTGAGATTCTTACCTACTTTGATTGCAGGAAAATCATCACGGTAGAAAAGTTTTCTTGCCGTTGGTATTGAACAACCGATTATTTTTGCCACATCCATTGGCGTTAAAAATACAAACTCATCATTTTTATTTTCATTATTCATATGTAAACCTCCTAAATTACCAACCGAAATAATAAGTTTCTTCCGGTTCGGTTTTTGAATTAAGTATCTTTATAAGTTTTGCTAGTGTAATTTTAGAACCTCTTGCTCTCATTTTTTCAACGATTTTCTCAAGCTTTTTCCTGTCGTGAATGTAATAAGTGTCATCATATTCTTCTTCGTCAGCCTGTATCGTGTCAATGAAATTTGTTATCAAGTTTATAAGTCCGTCAGTACAGTTGCCTGACCTTGGCGTTTCGTAATCGAGAATTGTATCTCCGATTAAAGTTTCCGCTCCGCCTAAGTCAAAATAAAGTTTAAGATTTTTCTTCAGCAACCTCTCATCAAACAGTTTTGCGTCTCTGCATTTGTGTCCCTCTGCATCGCTGTAAGTCATATACTTGTAGTCGGGATTGTACGAAACATAAATACCAAGCTCTTTTAATTTTGAAATGTACTCATCCATACTGTAACTTTCAACCATAGCAGCGAGAGCGTCTTCAATAATTATCTGTTTCCATTTCGGATTTCTGTTTCTTCTTGTCTTCGCCTCTGTAACATCCCAGCCGTTTTGTAAGCAAATACTGTTCGAATAATTTTTAATTCTTTCAAGTTCCTGATTAGAAATAGTCAGCTTTTTTCCGTTTTCAAAGTTCACACTGTTGATTACAAGATGATTATGCGTGTGAGCTTTGTTAGTATGCGTGACTACAAGTACCTGATAACCTTCAAACAATTCTGCCATTTGCAGTCCGACCTCGTGTGCCTGTTCAGGGGTTATCCTGTCATCAGGAGAGAAGGACTGTATCATATGGTAGTAAGTTCTGCCGTCAGTTTTTCCGAACGCTTTCTTAACTTCTTCGAATTCATACTCGCAGCTTTCAGGCATACAGTCTTTACCGCTGATAAGTTTATCAGTGGTTTTTTCTTTGTTGCACACATAATTGATGACAGTTCTCGGATTTATTTTCCCTGAAGTGAACTTAATAATTGCCATACCTTTGCCACCTCCTGACGCATTTCTTTTAAATCAACAGCGTTACACATTCCTGAATTGACTGCTCTTGTCAGCTGATTAAGATTGTTTCCTATTCGTCTTAACTCATATTCAACTCCTTCAATGCCTCGAATGATTTTGATTTCCTTGTGCAAAGCACAGTCACGAAGATAAGGTGCAATGCTTTTATACTTGGTGCTTGCATACATCTCTATCAATTCTTTTTCTGTTTTTGTTACCCTGAAATTTAAAATTTCTGTTCTGTTATCTTCTTTCAAAGTATCTCCTTTCATTATTAAAAATTCGTTTCTTTTGGCTTACTCTTTTCCTTCCGCAAAGAAAAGGTAAGTAGGGGTTTGGGCTTAGCCCAAATGTCTTTGTTTTGCGCCGTAGCGTAATACAAAGACGAAACTCGCCTAACAGTCAGCGTTGCTGACTGATGTAGTGCGGTGCAAAGCACCTTTATTCTAATTGTTTTAACCTTTGAGAATACCGCCATAAACGCCTCAAATTCGTGTTTTAATAATCAGCCTGATTACTTTTGTTTTTTCACTCCAAAGGCTTTTAATTGTTCGTCACCGTTTGCTGAACCGGCGGTGGTTCATATTTTGCGTACCGTATACAGATTGCTCTGCCTTGCGTTTTCAAAATACCTTTTCGAAACATCCACATAGCCTTTTTCCGTAAGTCCTCTTATTGCTTTACGGCAGGAGTTTTCACACATACCGCAGTACTTTGCAATGTTAGGAACGGAATAATAACTCATTCCTTTAGCATCACCTCTGCTTGTCAGAAAGCTGTACACCACAAACTCCATAGGTGTTAAGCCTTCGTCAAAAATTTTATTAGGCAGAAGAAAGAAATTGCCTTTTTGTTTATTCATAAAATCACCTCCTCACTTACCCTTGCACAATTTTTAAGCCTTTTGAGCCAAACTTTTTTTAAAAACACCTCCCATATACAGACAGAAAAATGGCAAAAAATGAGGGTGTTTCTAATTTTGTTTACAAAATATTTACATACGCCCTCCATATATTTAGCCGTTAAACAAATACCTTTGAGCCAAACTTTTTTCACAAAAAAGATAACAGATTATTTAACCTTACGTGCATCTTCTGAAGATACATTTCGAGGCTTCTGTATCAACTTGCACAAACAATATGTAGTGGATAAATCAATAAACTTGCTTAACCACAACTATTCATAAAACCTCATTGATACAAACCAACAGTTTTTATCCATTATTTATGTATCTTCCAAAGATACATCTTTTTTATTTTCAGCGTTTTGCACAATGCTTTTTGAAATGAAAAAATAGCAGTTTCTCAGTAAAGAGAAACTGCTATTCATATGCAAGTAGTATTTAATTCAATTTATAATTCGGTTAATAACCTAACTGCTAACTTAAATCCGATTTCAAATGCCTGACATTCAACCATCGAAGTGTACTTGTCAACACATTCAATATATTTCTTGAACTCTTCAAGTTCTTTATCCTTAAGTGTTGATGTTAGATACTCCTGATGCCTTGCCATCAGTTCAACTAACTTCTTTTCTTCATCAGATACTTCTTTATCCTCACAAGGCTTTATATTTCCATGCCATAGCTCCTGCAGTATTGACATAAAATCAACTCCTTTGCAGTACACACATATACCACAAAGAAGTTTGAAAGTCCAGCTGCTCCAAATATTTTTTTGATACATTAGTACCTAATCTTAATCAGACAAAACATAATACGAAACAGTTCAGTAAACTTTTCAATTTATCGTTTCGATATATTATTAATTTCGTTCTGCAGGTTAGCTAAAAAAGTACCAGCGTGAGCACCGTCCATCTGCGTATGATGGAACTGAAAAGAAAGTGTTAAATAATACCGAAACCATTTCTTTTTATATCTGCCCCAAATAATAAACGGATTATTAAAAATGCCACTGTTCATACCAACGGCACCGTCAATTTCTGTATCTATGATAGCAGATGTACCGATTACCATACTGTTTTCGGATAAGTCCCTGTCCTGACAGCTTGCGGCTACCTGTGCTGTATATTTCAGATATTCCTCGTTGAATTGCCTTAGCTCGGCTTTATAGGAAAGGTCGCAGGAGCTGACTTCTCCCTCTTTATTTTTTACAATGGTATTGACCGCTATGGTGTCATACTGTATGAGTTTATCGCCGACCGGAAGTATGTAAAACTCCATTACCTCTGCGGCGGCTCTGCCGATACAATAATCAAGCAGCATATTAAATTTCAGATTTCTTTTTCGACTAACCTTTATCAGATTAGTAACATCAAAAGTCTTAAAAAAAGTCACCATTGGATTGGGTGCTTTCATCCAAAGCTCATACGCCGTAGCTCGTGTAGTATCTTTAGGTTCTACTTCTTTAGGCATTATAACCTCCAAATTCTTAATTGATTTTATTTAGGTCGATTACCATAATGTATTCTTCGTTGTTTTCGTCAACCGTATTAAAGCCTGCCTTTTTATACATCCTCACTGCATAATTGTCCTTTTGAACAGACAAAGAAAGTTTTGCATAACCAGCGGCTTTTTCCGTTGACAACATTTGCGTTAGCAATGAAGTCCCGATTCCCATTTCTCTGTATCCTTTAAGGACAGACATTGCAAGCGATGGGGTATTCTTATCAATATGTCCGTAATCATTCATAATTCTTGCCCATATTGCTCCTACAATATTTCCGTCAACTTCTGCAACCAGAGCTTTATCGTGTATGCTGTTTCCAAAGTCTGCAATGTATACTTGCAATTCGGGACAAGCTATCACTGATTTAGGCGGCGTAGCCGTACCATCCGGAATATAAATTGCTTCGTACAAAAAGTCACCGAGCAGACTATATTCTTCTTTTCGCATTTCTCTTATAGAGTAGTTCATATCTTACTCGTTCCTTATCCATTTAAAAATAGCCTTACCGCATACAAGCATTTATAAACTTTATAGGCACATTCATTCGCTTTGCAACCTGTTCCGGCGTCATTCCACTATCCAAGAAACGCTTGCATACGACCTTCATATTCTCTCCGACTTCGATAATATGCTTATCAGGATCATAGAAGCGAACGACTCTCTGCCCCCACGAATGTTCGATAATCGGGTGGACATATTCAATATCACATTCTTTCAGCTTATCCGCAAATTTGTCAAAATCATCTTCCTCAAAATAAAGCTCAAAGTTGTTGCCGCCAAAAGAAATGTCATTTGTACTGATAAATTCCTTATATGTTTCAACAGTTTGTAGAGCTAAACCGCCTGTTAGAGTCTTATTTGCTCCAAAGTCCATAATGATATGAAGTCCAAAGACTTTTTTATAAAATTCAACCGATTTGTCTATATCAGTTACTACCAGCATAGGATTTTTTAATTTCATTTTTTCCTCCCAACATTCTCATCACTATTTCCGATTTGGTTTTCTTTTAATAGCCAACAGCTTCATATAATCATCAAATTCTGAAGTATCGGTCGGCTCAAACATTACCCATTTCCCATCACGATATGTCTGTGCTTCATCATATCGCCTGCAAACGGAGTCAGAAAGCGTATCTCTTATATCTTCAAATTTTGCTCTTTCGTCTTTCCCGAAAATAATCATAAAACCAACGCAATTACTTTTTGCGTATAGACTGCAAAGCGTTTTACCACCTCTGCGGTACTTATATTCGTAAGTCCAGTTCTTACCGCCTGTGTTCCACAGCCGTTCCATATCGTATTTTTCATCAATTACCGAACACAGCTCTTGCCAGACCTCAAACAAAGGTTGTCCGAGCAATTCAGTCATAGTTGATTGGGTAGGCGTATTTTCAAGCATTGTATCTCCTCCGTGAATTAGGATTTATCTGCATTACAAACTGGATTTTATCGCCTAATGCATTCAATTATTGGTTCAATGTATTTTTTGTCAGTCCAGTCGCAGCTGTTGTCCCCGGCTGCCATTAATGCCTTTTCCCATATTTCGTAATCAGATGGATCTTTCTTTGCAACAGCCTTTCTAAGTAAATTGCATAATATTCTATCTTTGAAGGACATTGTGTCCATATCCCATGCGCCGCGACAGTAAAAGATTGGAATATCAGATAAATTATCTTTCATGTTACGCTCTTTGATTTGCAGAAATGTATTTTCTTCATATGGAGACGCACCGCAACAAAATACAATAATCTTTTTGTCCGTCAATTTATTGATATTCTTTTTTAGAAAAGACAAGCCGGCAATACCGGAAGCATATATTCCTCCGCCTAAAATAATAGAATCATATGCAATAATTTCATTGATATCAGCTTTTTTTGTTTCTATACACTGAAACCCGGTTTCCTCGGACAGCCATTCAGCGTATCTTTTTGTGGCACCGTATTTTGATTGATATAGGATTACTCCGTTCATAAGTTGATCTCCTTAAATTTACATTTGTTACTCTATGTATTTTATCTTTTCAAATTCTCCAAAGCTGATGGATTATTTTCGAGGATTGCCCCAACAGTCGGGCAGGTTTCTAACTCAGAACAGTCGCCACAGGTGGAAACACCTTTATTTAACGCACACTTCCGAATCCCGCACAGGCTATCACAAAATACCGTTTTTGCCCCATTCATACGGCAGCCTTCGCAGTTAATATGCTCTGGAAGAATCGGGGCGTTGTTTAGCTCTGCCCACAGCTTCGCAGTTTTCTCCCGCAAAGCCTGATCGTCATTGACGGTTGCTATGTATGCGTCGCATTTTTCGCAGTCCAATCCGCAGTATCCGATCATATCTTTCATAGGTTATATGCCTCCTGTCTGTTATTTTTCATCATCAATTTCACGCTCAAAGATCGAATACTTCCAGTTATCAGTTCCGGAAATCAAACGCCAGCCTTGTTTTCCATATTCATTGAGCTTCTCAATATACCGATCCAGCTTAATATGAACATTAAACGATGGCTCTGCGCTTAAATCAACTGTCATATATTCATACTTCTTCATAAATAATCTCCTTTGTAAACTGGAATTTAATTTTTCGGAATGAAATATATAGAATAGTCACCTATACTGATTGGCAAAGTTGGCTCTTCTGAACCATCATAATATTCTGTTGGGGATAAGGTGGCATAACCAGTCACTCCGTCAATAATAATCTCATAATCTGTTCCCTTTGATGTTTTCTTCTGCACCTCATAAGTTCCGTTATATGTCTTTCCGATTGTGGTATCCGTTATAGTAATTTCGCCATCTTTGGCGATCAATGTTAAATCCACAATTTCGGCGTCAGGATATAACTCGTCGGCTTCACCTACGGCTATAACAAGTTCGTCCTGATATTGAGCATCTTCAATATCATTGCTCATAACTGTTCTCATTTTCCATTTGTAGTCTTCAATTTGAACAACATCTGCATTACAAGCGGTAAGAGCAAATGTAAATATTACAATGAAAGATATGCATATAAATTTTTTCATTTAAGAGAACCTCCCTTTCCCTCAATGTCTAAAACAGGCTCATATAATTTGTAAAGTTCACTTGCATCAGCTATTTTATATTTCGAATTGTTATTTCATAACCCGTTGCCTAAAAAGTTCTTAGCTGGACAAAGAAATTGTCAAAATGGATGCAACCATTTAATGATAGAATATAAGGTTTAGTATCTGCAATATTATGTTTTCAGCATAAATTAACTCAATTTTATATTAGCATAAATTATTTGATTAGTAAATCCTGCATTTTGCAATAACTTTCAATTGCTTAATTGTAGGCAGTTTTGAAATTAATTGCTTTTAAATTTCGTTTGTGTTATTTTGTTAGTAGAGAGGAAGATAATTATGTTATATTTTCGAGGTATTTGCTCGGTGCAATTAGACGGCAACAGATTGTATCGAGTTAAAAGTATTTAATTGTTGTCAATAATTGCGCCTAATATTAGTGAATTTACAATATTAAGGAGTAGTTATAATGAATAAATATTTGAAAAACATAAACAGAATAGAATTTGTAGTTACTATGACTTGCACAGGCAAGTGCAAGCATTGCTCACAAGGCAATCATATTTCTAATGAACACATCGACGGCGAAATAGCTGAAAAAGCAGTTTATGATATTTGCAACCATTATAAAATCAATTCTCTTATGACTTTTGGCGGGGAGCCGTTGCTATATCCTGAAACAGTTTGTAAAATTCATTCTGCTGCGAAAGAAATGAATATCCCTAATAGAGAATTGATTACAAACGGATATTTCAGCAAAGATATTAACAGGATTAAAAATGTTGCACAAATGCTTGCTGAAAGCGGGGTAAATAGTGTTATGCTTTCAGTTGACACTTTTCATCAGGAAACAATTCCTATTGAATATGTTAAGGTATTTGCGCAAGCTGTGCTTGATGAAAGAATATCTATTTACACCCATCCCGCTTGGCTAGTCAGCTCAGATGATGATAACAAGTATAATTTGCAGACAAGAAAAATTTTAAAAGAGTTTGATGCACTTGGAATCGAGCAATCAACCGGTAATGTTATTTTTCCTAGGGGAAATGCATTAAAGTATTTGGATGAATATTTCAAAGAAAATGTTGAGTACAATAATCCGTATATTGAAAATCCGAAGGATATGAAAACAGTTAGTTTTTCTGCTAACGGTGATGTGCTTAACGGGAATATATATGAGAATTCTATTTTGGACATAATGAATTCTTATACAGTATGAGTAAAGGGCAGGATTATCCTGCCCTTTAAGTTTTATATTATTGTGTTTAGTGTAATTCTAATGTATAATCAAAATGTATATTGATTTATTTTATTTTAAAATTAATGTTAACAATGAGAATGCTATCATCTTTATAAAAGTTATGCATTAACAAAAGAGGTTCAATAAATTTGAAAACTACGCTAAAAAGTTCAAGTAACGATATAAAAATACTTATAAGAGAAATTAAACGATTAGGTAAAATGGATCGATGTCGTATTGTAAAAATATATTTTTGGGATTTTATAGAATCTATTTTAATATCTGTAAATCCTTTGATTATTGGGAAGTGCATTGATGGCTTAATTAATAAAAAGTGTTTGGGGGTAATTATTTTAATCTTAACAGAGTTAGGTTATATGATAGAGAGCGCGCGTCATAGATATCTCGAAACAAAATCCTATAGCTTTATTGTTGAACGAGAAAGTTGTCAGTATTTTAATAGAGAAGTAGAATGCGGTGAAGATACTTCTACAATTTCATCTCGTTTAGATATAATAGATGATATTCCTAATTTTATACTAACGGGTATTCCTGAAGTTGTAAGTTGTATTCTTGGAACTATTATTGTAGCTTTTATGTTATGGTATTATGCCGGATTGATTACATTTATAATTGCATTAGTTGTTTCTGTTTTCATATTTGTTTTGACTAGAAACTGTCTCTTATACACATCTGACGCTGCCGACGATCGCATA
>UQFL01000040.1 GCA_900540305.1 uncultured Oscillospiraceae bacterium
ACGAGATCAGCCTCGGTCTCGTGGGCTCGGAGATGTGTATAAGAGACAGTATGCATACTGACCGCTCTTCATTACAGCCTGCTTAGCTGTTCTGAAAAGACGATGCTTACTGCCGTAGTAACCCTTTGCTGCTTTTAAAACTTTCTTTCTTCTTTTACGAGTGGCCATAGCGCCTTTTACTCTTGCCATAACTTAATACCTCCGAAAATAGTTGATATAATATTATCCCTATATACACTCAAAAAGTGTGTGAAATCTTTTTATTTGTAAGGAACAAGTCTCTTCATCTGCTTCTGGTTTGTTACATCGCCCACAGCAGTTTTGCGAAGATTTCTTTTACGCTTTGTTGATTTCTTTGTAAGGATGTGAGAGGTATAAGCATGAGAACGCTTTACCTTGCCGCTTTTTGTTGTTTTGAAACGCTTTTTAGCGCCGCTGTGTGTCTTAATCTTTGGCATAATTTATTCCTCCATTGTTAAAAATACTTACTTAGCCGCTTTCTGGGAAACAAACATAAGAATCTGTCTGCCCTCAAGCTTGGGAGCTTTATCAACATTAATATCCTCGCCGAGCGCCTCAACAAATCTTTCCATATTGGCAACACCGATATCGGAATGAGCCATTTCCCTGCCGCGAAGGCGGATGGAAACCTTGAGTTTATCGCCCTTTGAAAGAAACTTTTTAGCTTGATTCACTTTTGTATTGAAATCGCCGACATCAATATTGAGAGAAAGGCGGATTTCTTTAGTATCTACAACCTTCTGCTTTTTGCGGTTTTCTTTTTCACGCTTAGCCTGCTCATAGCGGAATTTGCTGTAATCCATTATCTTAACAACGGGCGGCTTTGCCTGAGGAGCGATTTTAACAAGATCCTGTCCTCTCTTTTCAGCCTCGTTGAGAGCCTCTTTAGCGCTCATAATGCCGAGCTGTTCACCGTCTGCCGTGATAACACGCAATTCCTTATCTTTGATTTCACCGTTAAGCTGCGGAGTTTCCTTGCTGATAAATAACACCTCTTTAAAAAAATTAAAAGTGCGAACATAAAATGCCCGCACTTCAATAAGTCAATTAATGAAATATTGCCCTTTTTACTGACGCTTAAGGGGAGAACGGGTATAATGTTCTTCTTTGTTGTGGAAATATAGTAACACAACAAACACCCTTTGTCAATAAAAATTTATTTTTTTGTGTAAAGAACATGAGAAAATTTCACGCCGTTTTCCTCATTTTCAGCAAGCACCGTTCTGTTCCATTCTGATTTATCAAAATCAGGAAAATAAGCGTCTGCCGTATCACATTCAGCGTCAATTTCCGTAAGATACATTTCATCGGCATACGGCAAAAACTGCTCGTAGATACTTGAACCGCCTATTACAAACGCCTTTTCGCCGCCTGATTCGTTGAGTGCATCTTCAATACCGCTCACAACAAACGCTCCGTCAACGGTGTAATCTTGATTTTTCGTAATTATAATGTTCTTTCTTTTCGGCAGAACTTTTGGGAGAGATTCAAAAGTCTTTCTTCCCATAATAACGGCGCATCCCGTTGTGGTTTCACGGAAAAACACCATATCGGCGTGAAAACGCCATATAAGCTCGTTATCCTTTCCAAGCTCATTATTTCTGCCGACTGCGGCAATCATTGAAACAGACATATTTACTCCTATTTACTGTGCTATCGGAAAAGAGATTTTTCCGAGGTGGTTATAATCTATCAGCTTAACATCCTTGCAGTCCCTGCTGTTGTCAAACTGAAAGAAATCGTCAACATCAGGATTGAGCCAAAGCTTGGGCGCAGGAAGAGAGCCTGATTCGTCAAGCCTTTTAAGCTGCTCTTTAATTCCGTCAACCTGGTTTACATAAATATGAGCATCCTTAATGCTCCAGTCAATAGTTCCCGGTTTTAAGCCGGTAACCTGAGCGAGCATACACAGAAGAACGGCATACTGCGTTACATTGAACGGCAGACCGAGCGGCACATCGCAGGAACGCTGATGCACCCAGCAGTTGAGCTTTCCGTCAGTAACATCCCACTCACTGCTCCAAACGCAGCTTGGCAAAACAGCCGTGTCAAGATAGTCGTTCTGCCACAGCGTCATAATCATACGCCTGTCCTCAGGGTGGTTTTTGATTTTATCAATAAGGTTCTGCGTCATTTGGAATTTATTTACAATATATCCGTACGCAGTACCGATAGTATGCGCATATTCTTTGCCGAAGAATTTATGCACTTTCTGCTTTACAAGATTTCCGTTTTCATCGGGCAGAAGCTGAGTGGCGTTCCAATAACCCTCGTCATCTATCTCCCATTCATTCCAAATTTTTACATCACGCTCTTGAAGCCATCTAACATCGTTTGACTGAGCCTGATATATCCACAGCATTTCAAGAACAGCCTGTCTTAAAAAAAGCTGTTTTGTTGTAAGTATGGGAAATTCCTGCTCCAAATCAAAATGAAAATGGTGGGACGGCACTTTGATTGAATCAACGCCAGTTCTGTTTACGACACGCACGCCCTCGTTTAAAATACGCCTGCACAGTCCGAGATAATCCTCATCCCATTTAGACATTCAAATCATTCCTTTCTTTCGCAGTTATTTCCACGGATACTGCTGTTTGAGTTTTTCAAACTCCTCCCCTGTTGCGGCAAAATGGAATTCGCCGTTGAGGTCTGAGAAGAAGAAAAGATAATCAGTTTCGGGGTGTTTGATTACTGCCTCAACAATATTCATACCCGAATTTGTTATAGGCCCGCTCGGCAGAGCAGGACATCTGTAAGTGTAATAAGAATCATAGGTTTCCCTTGAAAAACCGTAATCAAGGAGATTTTTTGCGTAAAAATATGTTACATCACACTGAAGCTTGCTTCCCTTTTCAAGCCTGTTAATCAATACGGAAGCAATGTTTTCCGCACTGCTGTCAGTAAGCGCTTCCTCCTGAACTATTGAACAAAGGGTGATGAACTCATAGAGCGACATATTATTTTTTGAGCAGTATTCGAGCATATCGTCAGACAGTCTGTCATCAAACGCGGCAAGCATTTTGTCAACGATAACCTCGGCATCGCTGTTCATTGCAAAGTCATATGTTGCAGGGAACAAAAAGCCCTCAAGAATAAAGCCTATATTTTCTCTGTCCTGCGGAAAATCTGCAAGCCAGTCATAATCATATCCGTCTGTTTTTGAAACGGCGGCGTAAAAATCATCTTTTGAGCAGATTGAGTTTTCTTCAAGAGTTTTTGCAATATCGAAAACATTATATCCCTCGGGTATGCACACAGAAACAATTTTGTGGCTTATATCGGGATTTTGAAGTTTCTGAGCAATCTCCTCATAACTCATATCTGAAGTCATATAATACTCGCCGTTGATATAGGTAAAATCAGGATAATGCTTATCCATCCAAAGAGACCATATTGAATCGTCAACAACGATATTATTATTTTTCAGCATCTGCGAAATCTCATACTGAAAATCCTGTGATTCAATAACGAGAGTATATTTTACAGGCTCGCCTTTTTCAGTGCCGTTTATATCGCTGTTTATTTTGTTAAAAGCATACAAGCCTGCGGCAATGATAGCTATGAGTATAACGCACACTACGATGATTTTTACAATTTTTTTATTCATAATAACCTCATTCAACTTCGTGAGCTTTAAGCATATTGGTAGTACCGCTCTGTCCGAGAGGAATACCTGCCGTGATTACAACAACATCGCCTTTTTCAATGTAACCCGTTTTCTTGGCTACCTCAACAGCGTGCTCGAAAAGTTCATCAGAATTTGACTTTTCATCGCACATAACGGGAAGTACGCCCCATGAAAGATTGTTTTGACGGCGCACCTTTTCGCTTGTTGTTGCGGAAATAATAAGGCAGTGCGGTCTGTATTTTGAAATCTGGCGGGCAGTTGTGCCGCTCTTTGTTACTGTAATGATAGCTCGTGCGTTAAGGTCGTGAGCAGTTGTAACCGTAGCGTGTGAAATAGCCGATGTAATATCGCCCGGAAGATGCTTTGGAGCAAATTTTTCAAAACGCTCGATATAGTTGATATCCTGCTCTGTTGTTTTTGCAATGAGAGCCATTGTTTTAACCGCTTCAACGGGGTGTTTGCCCATTGCTGTTTCACCCGAAAGCATTATAGACGATGTGCCGTCATAAATAGCGTTTGCAACATCTGTAATTTCCGCTCTTGTCGGGCGGGGATTGTTTATCATAGATTCAAGCATCTGTGTTGCAGTAACAACAATTTTACCTGCCGCAAATACTTTTTCAATAATCATTTTCTGAATTGAGGGGATTTTTTCAAACGGAATCTCAACGCCCATATCACCTCTTGCAACCATAATGCCGTCGGCTTCTTTGATAATTCCGTCTATATTTTCAACACCCTCGTTGTTTTCAATTTTAGCAATAATTCTTACATCGTTCCAGCCGAGAGCGTGGCAGAAATCACGCAGATAAATTATATCGGCGCCCGTTCTGCAGAATGAAGCGGCAATGAAATCATAGCCCATTTTTGCGCCGAATTTAAGGTCCTGCATATCTTTTTCAGAAAGATACGGAAGAGCAAGAGATACATTCGGAACATTAACGCCCTTTTTATCGGAAATATGACCGCCGTCAACAACGGTGCAGTTAATATCGTGATTTTCAACCGAGTCAACACGCAATGAAATAAGACCGTCATCAATAAGAATCACGGTGTCTTTTTTCACATCGTTAACAAGCCCTTTGTAAGAAATAGAGCATTTTGTTTCGTCGCCCAAAACCTCATCGGTTGTAAGAGTAAATTTCTGGCCGTCTTTAAGCTCAACACCGTTTTTGTTTTCAAAACAGCCGAGTCTTACCTCGGGGCCTTTTGTGTCAAGCAAAGTTGCAACGGGAATGCCGAGCTTTTCTCTTACTTTTTCAACATTTCTAAACCATTTTTCAAATGTTTCATACTCACCGTGTGAAAAGTTAAATCTTGCAACATCCATACCTGCAAGCATAAGCTTTTCAAGAACCTCTTCGCCGCAAGAAGCAGGTCCGATAGTGCAGATAATTTTAGTTTTTCTTCTGTAAATTCCCATTATTTATCGCCTCTGTATAATTTATAATATAGTTTGTTAAAAAAGTATTATTACTTTTCCAATCATATTATATCAGCAATTCTAATAAAATCAATACAATGAAAACGAATATTTAATGAATTTATAAAAAGAAAGACGGCGGAGAATTCCGCCGTCTGTAATAAGTAATATCAGGTAGCAAGATCGCCGACAATCATCATGTAATTGCCTATCATTGCACCAAATTCGGGAGCGCCCTCCATAATGAGCTGCTTATCCTTAGTCATTTGGAGCATATCGCCTGTTCCAAGAAGTATCATAAGAGCGTGCTGAGCCGTATCAAACTTCATACAGAAGAACGGCTTTGAGCGCTTATATTCTCCTCTGCCTGCACGAGACTTACCTGCCTTTACACGAAGATACGCCGTGCATTCGGGATGACCTTCAACAGCCCACTGATAAACACGGTCGGGGCTTTTTGCTGCCCAGTCGTGAATCTCAGGGTGCCCCATTTTGTTAAGCTGGCTGATACCGCTTGAAAGAAGATAAAAGTAAAGTTTACACAAAAGAAGTGCAAGCTGCTCATCCTCGGGAGGCTCTTTTATTCCAAGCAGGCTGCTCATTTTAAGCAAAACAGCCATAAACTTTACGAATTTTGAAAATGATTTGATTTTCATTTTTGGAAGCTTTGTCATATCACCTTTCATAAAGGCGTTCATTTTTTCCATAGAAGAAAACTCAAGCTCTGCGTCAATTCTTTTCTGACCGAAATACTCGCCGAGTTTACAGCTCCACTCGCCGTTTTCAACTACGAAATGCACCGCTTCCTTATCCTGCGCATTAACCTTTGCTGAAACCTGGTAAACAGCGTCTACGCCCTCAAACTTTTTAGCAAGTTCGGGAACATCCGTTGCTATGGTTTTCATAAGCGGCAACGCACCGGCAATAAATACTTTGTTAGTATAACGGGTTACATCGCTTGCCATAAATAACACATTCCTTTCTTAAAACAGATTTAAAACACAAAAGGTTTAGAATTCATCGTCCCATGCGTCGTCTGCTTCAAAATCCTGATGCATTACTTCAGCAATAGCCTCTGCAATACCGTTTGAGTCTATCTTAGCGATTGACATAAGATCTTCGTGAAGACCGATTGTTGAGAAAGCGTCCTGATGGCCGAGCATCTTGAATGCGCAAGCCTTACCGCTCTTAGCAACAACCTCAGCAACAGCTGAGCCGAGACCGCCCATAACTGTATGGTCTTCAGCGGTGATAATTCTTCTTGTGTCCATAACAGCAGACATAATAGCCTCTTCGTCAATAGGCTTAATTGTGTGCATATTGATAACACGAACTTTGATGCCTGCGTCTGCATCTGCCATCTGAGCAGCCTGCATTGCCTGATATACGCAAGAACCGCATGCGATAACAGTAATATCAGTACCTTCGTTCATTACCTTTGCCTTGCCTACTTCAAAGTCGCAGTCTTCAAGGTTTTTATAGATAATCTGGTCAAAACCTCTGTTAATACGAATGTAAACAGGGCCGTCTGTATTATAAGCGGCTTTAACGGCATGATATGTTTCAGCGCCGTCACAGGGGCAGATAACAGTCATATTCGGAAGGCTTCTCATACAAGCCATATCAATGAGTGAATGGTGGGTTGAACCAGCCTGACCGAATGATGTTCCTGCATGGGTTGCAATAATTTTTACAGGTACATTTTGATAACAGATGTCAGTATGAATCTGATCAAGAGAACGGGCAGCTGTAAAAATAGCAAATGTTGAAGCAAAAGGAATAAGTCCGTTTTTGCCGAGACCGGCAGCAACGCCGAACATATTCTGCTCTGCTATGCCGACATTGAAGAAACGATCGGGGAATTTTTCACCGAACATACCGATTTTAGTTGACTTTGCAAGGTCAGCCGTAAGGGCAACAACATCGGGGTGTTCTGCACCGAGCTCGCAAAGCGCTCTTCCGTAATACTCCGCAGTTGAGAGTTTGGAAGTTTCAGTCATTGTATAAGTCATTCCGCCTGCCATAGCTTAGTCCTCCTTTTCTACGCGTGCAACTCTTGCAGCATAATATTTGTCAAGGCTGTCGTAGCACTGCTTTGATTTCTCATCGTCAAGAGCGCCGTAATGCCAATGATAATCATCCTGCATAAAGTCTACGCCTGCACCCTTGAATGTGTCCATAATAATAGCATACGGTTTATCGCCGCCGTTTTTATGGTTGTTTATTGCATTTTCAATTGCATCATTGAGTTCTTTCATATTATGGCCGTCAATACGCTGAGCAATAAAGCCGAAAGCCTCAAATTTATCATCAAGAGGCTCAACTTTCATTTCATCGTCAACTCTGCCGTCAATCATACACTTGTTGTTATCAACAAGAACAACGATATTTGAAAGCTTGAACTGTGCCGCTGTCATTGCAGCTTCCCAGTTTGAGCCTTCATTAAGTTCGCCGTCGCCTGTAAGAACATAGTTCATATAGTCGATACCCTTTACTCTGCCTGCAAGCGCAAAACCGCACGCAAGAGAAAGTCCGTGACCGAGTGAACCGCTTGAGCAGTCAATGCCCTTGATTTTATTGCAGTCAAGGTGCATACCGAATTTAGAACCTGTAAGGTTGAAATTATGAAGACCTTCAATGTCCATAAATCCGTAGTCACAGATAACGGGAGCATAACCTACCGCAGCATGACCCTTTGAGAGAACGAAACGATCCCTGTCCTCCATATCGGGATTATTGACATCGAGTTTCATAAAACGGTGATAAAGAATAGTCATGGCGTCCATTGCGCTCAAAGCACCGCCGATATGACCCGAATTTCCCCAAATCGTTGTCTGCACGGCAAGGCGTCTCAACTCATCCGCCTTTTTTTCAAGGCGGAGCCATTCTTCTTTATCAAATGGCTTGTAATTAGCTGGCATAAATTTTCCTCCTTAAAATAATACTGTTATCGCAGTTTATTTATTAATTGATTTTATCTATCGATTATTTAAGTCCCTCAATTTCAGGGTGTCTTGCAGCAACAACGCCGAAAGCGTCCTCAGCAATATCAATAGCAAGCTTTACATCCTCGTCAGTAATAGCGGCGTTGATAAAGTGGTTGTGGTGAGAAGCAAGGAAAAGACCTCTTGAAACACATTCTGCAATCCATTCCTGATGAAGCATAAGGCTGTCATCATTAGCTATTCTGAGATAGAAGAGCGCCGGCTCACCTGATACAACAAGATTGAAGCCGTGCTCAGCAGCAGCGTCAGAAAAGCCCTGTGTAAGCTCTGTTCCTATTTTGCGGAACATATTCGGAACATCAAGCTTTTTCATTTTCTGAATACACGCAAGACAAGCTGCGAAAGGCTCTGCACTCATCCAGTAAGAACCTGTATATGTAACGGAAGAAGCAGTAGCTTTCATATGCTCGCCGCCGCAAAGAGCAGACATATTGTATCCGTTAGCGAGAGCTTTACAGAAGCAAATCAAGTCTGCCTTAATTCCGTAATAATGGTCTGAACCTGCAAGATCAAGTCTGAAACCTGTTCTAACATCGTCAAAAATAAGAACCATACCGTGCTCATCGCAGAATTTACGAACAGCCTGCCAGTATTCTTTTGTAGCGCACTCGTTATCTTTGAAGTTGCCGTGGTCATAAGGCTGAGCAATAAGACCTGCAACATCGCCGCCGCACTCATCATAAGCCTGCTGAAGCGCTTCAAGGTTGAACCACGGAATAACAACATTATTCTCTACCTCTTCGGGGAGAATACCGGGATAGTCGATCTTCTGAGCCCACTGGAAATCGCCGTGGTAATATCCCTTGAGGAAGAACATCTTCTTTTTACCTGTATGTGCTCTTGCGCACATAACTGAAAATGTTGTTGCGTCAGAGCCGTTCTTCATAAAGAAAGCCCAATCAGCAGATGCAACTGTATCCTTGAGCATTTCTGCGCACTCAACCATTTTATAAGACGGAGAAGTTGTGCAGTTGCCGCGTCTGAGCTGTTCCATAGCGGCAGCGTCAACATCATCATCGCAGTAGCCGAGAACATTGGGACCGTATGCGCACATAAGGTCAAGATACTTATTGCCGTCAACATCCCAGAAATATGTACCCTTTGCATGGTCGCTCATAAGAGGCCATTTTGTAATCGGAAGGAAAAGTCCTTCACTCGGGCCGAGATGGCCGTAAACGCCTGAGGGGATAGCATTCAATGCTCTGTTAAACCACTCCTGGCTTTTTTCGTGTTTATATTCAGGAAATTTACTCATATCTATGCCTCCAACTTAACCGAGATAAGCGGCAACTCTGTCTAAAATACGGTTAAGGTTATCAACCATACTTATCATTCCCGCCATATAAATATTGCCCTTACACAACTCCGCAATAGTTGAAACAGAGCCTGTAAACAAACCGTATGCAAGGTCTATATCAGCAAACTCCATAATTGCTCTGGGGTTTTCAGCCTTGCTCTTAACTGTTGTAAAATGGCTGTGCTTAATAACAATCGTTGCGTGGCAAACATCTTTAATACCCATTACAACCTTGCCGTCAACAGTTGCCTGAGCCGTGTGTTTTGAAATTGAATCGGAATTAGCAAGAGCCGAAATAGCGCCTGCAATGGTATAAAAAGTAAGGATTGTTGATTCCTCAAAAAATGCTCTGTTTTTGAGGTCTTCTTCTGACGGTCTTAAAAGTTTTGTAAGGCGGTCAGTAAGCTTTGTAAAAGGCCCGAGCAGGAATGAAAGCACCTGCACAACTCCCTTTGTAGGAATACCCGGTTTGCTCTCATCAATAAGCTGATTGAACTTTTCGGGTGATTTAAAGCTCATTTTACATGTACAGCCGTCAGAGCCCTCTGTAAATTTACATCCGTCCTTGGAAAAATGGAATGTTCCGCAGGGTCCGTCAGCAACATCAAAACAGAGTGAAACGGGTGACTTCAATGTGGCAAGAATTGATTTTGCCTCGTCATCTATTTCACAAAGATTTTCAAGCGTTGCCAAAACACCGTACATATTAACATACGCCATTGCCTTTGCTTCTTTCAAAATAATTCCTCCTTTATTATTTCATAAAGCCAAAATATAAAATAATTATAACATACAGACAATAATATGGTCAATTCAAAAGAGTAACAAAAAATATTTTTTCTTTTAGTTAATTTAAATAACAAAACTTATTACGAATATTGCATAATGACTAATTTTATAAATAAACAAAAAAATCGGCGTTAAAATAACGCCGATTGAATAATAGAAATATTAATTTTCTGCTGTTCTTTTGACTGCAAAAAGTTTCTTTCCGAATTTTTTAAATGCAACGGCACACGGTTTTTCAATGACATAATAAACAACAATGCCTACCAGCACAGAAAAAGCTACCGAAATTGCAAGGCATCTGTATGCATGATGCTGAACATAATCCGTGTTTTGCCACAATGTTCTTTGAAGAATATAAAAACTTATCTGCTGCATTATATAGATTGAATAAGAATATTTGCCAAGTCCGCCTAAAAACTTGTTGTTGCAAATTCTTGAGAGAATGCCTTTCCCAGAAATCATACATAACAGCAAAAGAGAAAACACTATCACAAATGTAAATTTATTTTTATAAGTTTTATTTGAAAAAGCAGTGAAATAAACAATAAATCCGAAACTTGCAGCTTCTAAAACAGATATAATTAAAGTTATTACAGCCGATTGCAATTTGCTAGGCTGAAAATTCTTTACAGAATCGAGAGATAAGAAGCTGTCAACACAAACTCCTATTAAATATCCCAGACCAATACAGGAAAGAGCAGTTAACAATCCAAGATTAATAAATCCGCCAACCGTTTCTCTGCCAAAACCGCCGTTTGTAGCATTAAGATTATAAACAAATGAAAAATATACAATTACGCCTATAAACACATTAAGTTTTTTATGGTCTTTAAAAGTTTTGAGTAAAACGAAATAAAAAATCAGCACCCAAAACATTGGAGAAACAAACCATGTAATACCTTGATAATCAAAAGAAATTCCTATGCACTGAAGGAAAAGCGAATTAAAAAAGGAAGTGTATGTGCCGTAATTAAAAAATATAACCCCTATCACAAATGAAAAAAAGAGAACAGGCCACAGTCTCGCCACTTTATAATAAGCAAATTCCTTAACGGAACGCTGCGGTTTAGCTTTATACGATTGATATAAAAAATATCCGCTGAGCATAAAAAACGCAACATTAATTAAACTGCCGAGTTTATTATTAGCAGACAATGTTTCGTAAATATGAGCGCCGCCGGTATAATTCATAATACTGGCATGAAGTATATGATAATAAACGATAATTAAAGAAAATACAAATCTAACAACTTCAACATTATACATTTTCTTTTGTTTCAACGGTTTCATTTTTTCACCAGCCTTTGCAAAATATATTATCACATTGACAAAGCAATGTAAAGTTAAGATATTAATTAAAAGCAAATAGACAACAAAACTCCGCTGTGCTATAATGTATAAAATTATTTCAGCGGAGGTGAAAAGATGAAAAAAATCGTAATTGGTATTCTTGCCCATGTCGATTCGGGAAAAACAACACTTTCCGAGGCTATGCTGTATCAGTCGGGAAGTATAAAAAAGCTTGGCAGGGTTGACCGTAAGGATTCATTTCTTGACACCTTTTCACTTGAGCGTGACCGAGGAATAACGATTTTTTCAAAACAAGCGGTATTTTCATATAACGACACGCATTTCACCCTGCTTGACACACCGGGACATGTGGATTTTTCCGCCGAAACAGAACGCACGCTTCAGGTTCTTGACTATGCAGTTTTAGTTTTGAGCGCTACGGACGGTATACAAAGCCACACCCAAACGCTGTGGAAACTGCTTGCAAAATATAATGTCCCCTGCTTTATTTTCATCAACAAGATGGATCTTGACTCCGCAGACAAAGAGCGTGTGCTGACAGAACTGAAAACAAAATTCAGCTCAGGCTGTATAGACTTCAACGACCAAAACACAGCGGATTTTTATGAAAGCATTGCTCTTTGCGACGAAAAGCTTTTAAACAGCTACTATGAAAACGATACGCTTCAAAAGAGCGATATTGCTCAATGTATAAAAGATAGAAAAATCTTCCCCTGCCTTTTCGGCTCTGCTTTAAAGCTTGACGGTATAGAAGATTTAATGGATTGTCTCAGCGGCTATACCGAAATGCCGCAATATAAAGCAGACTTTGCAGGAAAGGTTTACAAAATTTCTGAATATAAGGGGCAAAGGCTGACTTTTTTAAAGGTTACGGGCGGCAGTCTTAAAGTAAAAGAAATTCTGCAATCAGATAAAAATACAGATTCTCAAAAAGTAAATCAGATAAGAATATATTCGGGTGACAAATTTACTGTGTGTGATGAAGCTCAGGCAGGAACGATTTGCGCCGTTACGGGAATTACATTTGCAAGACCTGGAGACGGTCTGGGTGCCGAAAAGAATACGGGGCTTCCCGTTCTTCAGCCTGTTTTGACATACAGTTTACAGCTTACCAAGGATATAGACGCACACACCGCCCTTGAAAAAATGAAAATTCTTGAAAATGAAGACCCTCAGCTGAGAGTTATGTGGAACGAAAGGCTCGGAGAAATCCATGTTCAGCTAATGGGCGAAATTCAGCTTGAAGTTTTGCAGTCAATAATAGCTGAAAGATTCGGTATAAACGCAACTTTTTCAAAAGGCAGTATTTTGTATAAAGAAACAATTTCGGATACGGTTGAGGGAATAGGTCATTTTGAACCCCTGCGCCATTATGCTGAGGTACACCTTATTTTGAAGCCTGCCGAAAGAGACAGCGGACTTGTATTTAAAACTCAGTGCAAGGAAGATTTACTTGATAAGAACTGGCAAAGGCTGATATTAACACATCTTTACGAAAAAACGCATATCGGTGTCCTGACAGGCTCGCCAATAACGGATATGGAAATAAATCTTGTTTCAGGAAAGGCGCACGCAAAGCATACTGAGGGCGGCGATTTCAGGCAGGCTACTTACAGAGCGGTAAGGCAGGGACTGCGCTCGGCAAAAAGTATTCTGCTTGAGCCGATTTATGAGTTCACCCTTGAGGTGCCGAGTGAAAATGTAGGGCGTGCCATGGCTGATATTCAGCGTATGCATGGCAATTTCAATCCGCCTGAAACAATCGGCGACTGTGCTGTTATCAGCGGAACGGCACCCGTTTCAACAATGCACGATTACGCAAGAGATGTTGTGCAATATACGCGCGGAAGAGGAAAACTCATTTACAGCTTAAAAGGCTATGAGCCGTGCCATAACACAGACGAGGTTATTGCCGAAATAGGTTATGACTGCGATGCGGATACGGACAATCCGTGCGGCTCTGTTTTCTGCTCGCACGGAGCAGGATATAATGTAAAATGGGACGAAGTAAAAAGCCATATGCACCTGCCGAGTGCGCTTTCTTCTCCCGAAAAGCAGGCTGTTTCAGTAAACATAAGAAAAACATTTGAAAACTGCAAAAATACAGATAATCTTTTTGCGCTTGACAAAGAGCTTATGCAGATTTTTGAAAAGACATACGGCCCTATTAAAAAGCGTTCAAACAATGCAGTGCCTGCTCATTTTACATTTACCGAAAGCACGGAAAAAAGCCAATACAAAGGAAAACGCCCGCCGAGATATGAGGGCACGGAGTATCTGCTTGTAGACGGATATAATGTTGTTTTCTCGTGGGATAATCTAAAAGACCTTGCAAAAGATAATATTGACTCCGCAAGAAACACATTGATAAACATACTCTGCAATTATCAGGGTTATAAAAAATGTGAGGTCATCGTAGTTTTTGACGCTTATAAGGTAAAGGGTAACACAGGAGAGGTTGAGAAATTCAACAACATAACCATTGTTTATACAAAAGAGGCTGAAACTGCCGATATGTATATAGAAAAAGCGTCATATAAACTTGCGAAAAACAATAAGGTCAGAGTTGTAACATCAGACGCACTCGAACAGCTTATAATTTTAGGAAACGGCGCTCTCAGAGTATCGTCAAGAGAATTTCTTTTTGAAGTTCAGCAGGCTGAGGAAGAAATAAGAAATCTGATAGCTCAGGAGTATTAACAGAATAATTAAACAAAACAACAACCCCGTTCACTTTAAATGTGAACGGGGTTGCTTTATTATTTGGTCAAACAAAATCACTTATCCATTCCGCAGGAATAAGCGCTTTTGCTCGCAAGTTTTTCATTTTCAATAATTGAATAAAATCTGTATCCGCCTGCAAAATTATAGCAGTCGTAACCGAGATTTGATAAAATTCGTGTGGCTACATAACTTCTAAGTCCGCTTTGGCACATAACATAAATTCGTTTATCCGCAGGGATTTCATCAATTCGTTCACGCAATTCGTCTACGGGAATATTTACAAAGCCTTCTGCATGACCTTGTTTATATTCAAACGGCGTTCTCGTATCAAGCAAAAACGCATCTTCGTCTTTTGAAAGAGCAGTTAAATCCTCATAATAGAAGTGCTTTACCTTGCCGCTTATCAAATTCTGTGCAATAAAACCTGCCATATTAACAGGGTCCTTTGCAGAGGAATACGGTGGTGCGTAAGCAAGCTCCAATTCAGCAAGGTCGCCGACTTTCATCTCTGCCCTTATTGCAGTTGCTATTACATCAATGCGTTTATCAACGCCGTCATAACCCACAATCTGAGCACCGAGGATTTTTTGACTATTCTTTTCAAACAAAAGCTTAATTGTCATAACATTGCCGCCTGGGTAATATCCTGCGTGTGACAAAGGAGAAAGAATAATTTTTTCAAATTCAATGCCAAAAGACTTTGCCGTTCTTTCATTTATACCTGTTGCCGCCGCAGTCATATCAAACAGCTTTATAACAGATGTACCCTGTGTTCCTTTGTATCTGCTGTCACCGCCTGCAATATTATCAGCCGCAATTCTTCCCTGCTTATTTGCAGGTCCTGCAAGAGAAATCAAAGCCTTTTGCTTTGTGATAAAATGCTCTATTTCAACAGCATCTCCGACTGCATATATATCATCAACCGAAGTTTCCATTTTATCGTTTACAACAATACTGCCCTTGATTCCTGTTTTTAAGCCCGCCTTTTGAGCAAGAGAGGTATCAGGCGCAACGCCGATTGCAAGCAAAACCATATCGGATGAAATCTCATTTCCGTCTGCAAGTTTGCAAACTGTTTTGCCGTCGTTATTCTCAAATCCTGCAACGCCGCTTCCGAGTAAAAGCTTAATCCCGTTTTCTCTGAAAAGTGCGTGCACCTGGGAAACCATGTCGCCGTCAAGAATTGCCAGCACCTGTTCTGCCGCTTCAATAAGGGTTACATTCAATCCGAGATGCCTTAAATTCTCAGCCGCTTCAAGACCGACAAAACCGCCGCCTATAACAGTTGCTGATTGAGCGCCTGACTTTTTAACATAATCATATATGCGCAGGGTATCTTCAACCGTACGAAGTGTAAAGATATTCTCGCCGTCTATACCGCTGATATTCGGCTTTACAGCCTTAGCACCCGGGGAAAGTACAAGCTTGTCATAATTATCTTTAAACTCCTCGCCCGTTTCAAGATTTTTAACAGTTACTGTTTTATTATCCGCATCAATGTCAACAACCTCGTGGCGCACTTTTGCGTTAACTCTGAAACGGTCATAAAAACTTTCAGGAGTCTGCAAAGTAAGCTCCTCTTTATCCGTAATAACCTCGCCTATGTAATAGGGCAAACCGCAGTTTGCATATGAGATATAACCGCTTCTTTCATACATCGTAATTTCAGCATTCTCATCAAGTCTTCTGAGTCTTGCGGCGCAGGACGCTCCTCCTGCAACTCCGCCAACTATAATAACTTTCATAAGTTGCCCCTCCCTGTTTCAAGCTTTCCGCTGTATGAGCTGATTCCGCCGATATTAACAGCGTTTGAATACCCCATTCTTTTAAGAGCATTTACGGCATATCCGCTTCGTGCCCCACTGTGGCAATACACAAAAACGGGTGTATTTTTATCCGAAATAACAGACACCGCGTCTTCAATTCTGTCAACATCTATATTAATACTATGCGGTATATGACCCTGTGAGTATTCCGCTTCAGTTCTTACATCAAGCAAAACCGCATTTTCAGTTTTGCTGAATTCCTCAACCTTTTCATTGATATTATGCCTTTTCAATAAATCAAAAAACATTTTAACACCTCTTCAAATACAGCGATAACCGTATATACACTTTCATTATCATTTAACAATTTTGAGCAAAGAAATATATTTTCCGTTGCTTACATCGTAATTATAATGCGTAAGAGAATTTAAAACAGTGACGCAGTCACATTTCGTGGATTAATTTAAAATCAAAGGCAAAATTTATCTGATTAATTTAATCAGCCTTTTTCGTGGTTTGAAAAATAAGATTTCAAAACCTTTATACTTTCATCTTTCAAAACTCCCGCAGTAATTTTTGTTTGCGCCTGAGGTGAATTTTCAAATACGAGTTTACTGCATTCACTGCCCTTTGCGCCTAAAATTTCGCACAAGTCCATATCGCTTGCGCCATATACAAGCCTGCCGAGTTTTACCCATACCAATGCACCCGAGCACATAAAACAAGGCTCACAACTTGAATACAAAGTATAGTCACCCAAGTCCGTTATATGCGTTTCACTGCAAAACTGTCTGATAAGCCCGATTTCAGCATGGAAAGTGGGGTCAAAGCCTGTATAAATCTGATTTTCATTTGTATAAACTATTTCTCCGTCTTTTACCAATACTGCGCCAAACGGCTCGTTTCCGTGTTCAACTGCCAATGCGGATAATTCAATAGCCTTTTTCATAAATAATTCGTCTGTTGTCATAATAAAATCTCCGTTTTAAAACATTTTTCTGCCGATATAATACCACAAAACAAAACATTTAAAAAGGCATTTTACCGCAAAACACAAAAAGACTTCCCATTGTGAAAGGAAGTCTTTTAGAAACAGATTTTTATTTTTTATCGGGAGACAAAATAAGAAGAAGAGTTTGAAGCACAAGAAACGCAACAGCAACAATTCTTATAATCATTATTACTGTATAAAGTGAATTTACGACTTTTTGAAACGAGCCGATAACTTTTATATTATTTTTCAAATCCATAACAACACCTCTTTACGCTTCAAGCCATACGGCATGGGCAACTCCGGGAATGGTGTTTCCCTGTTTACTTGATGTCGGCGACATAAGCGCGCCTGTTGCAACGAACAAAACTTTTTTGAGTTCGCCTGCTTTCATTTTCTTCATAATATGCGAGCACAAAACAGAGGCACTGCAGCCGCAGCCCGAACCGCCGCTGTTTACATCCTGCTGTTCAAGGTCAAAAATCATAAGTCCGCAATCCCTGTGCTGATTTCGTATATCAACGCTGTGTTCCTTTTCAAGCAGTTCATAAAGAAGATTTGAGCCTGTATAACCTAGGTCGCCCGTCACAATCATATCAAAATCTTCGGGCAGACTGTTTGTATCACGCAAAAACTCATATATGGTCTTTTCAGCAGCAGGCGCCATCGCGGCACCCATATTGTTTGCGTCTGTGATACCGAGGTCGCAGATAGTGCCTATTGAAACGGCTTTAACTTTTATACCCTGCCCTTTCGGCTTTAAGATTGCACAGCCTGCTCCCGTAACTGTCCACTGCGCTGTGGGAGGACGCTGACCGCCGTATTCAAGCGGATAGCGAAACTGCCTTTCAGACGAGCAAAAATGGCTTGAAGTACCAACCGCAACGCAATCAGCCCCACCATCTATGAGCATTGAGCCTACGGATAGCGAAAGTGCCATAGTTGAGCAAGCACCGTACAGACCGATTGTGGGAATGTTCAAATCTTTCAGCGCAAATGTACTGCCCATACACTGATTGAGCAAATCACCGCTGAGAATAAAATTGACATCGGCGGAAGAAACGCCCGCATTAGAAAGCGCCCTGACAACGGCATTATTCAAAAGCGCAGATTCCGCTTTTTCATAGGTATCACAGCCCATTGTTGTATCTTCAAATATAGCGTCAAAATCGTTTGCAAGCGGACCCTCGCCCTCTTTTTTGCCGCACACTCCCGCACTGCCGATAATCACGGGCGGATTATCAAAAAAAACGGTTTTACCTTTAATTTTCACAAATAACACCTCTGTTATATTTTGTCCGCTTATTCGTAAAATATAATTGAGCCTATTTTTTTTAATTATAATCGAAATTTTGATAAAATCTATTTTTAGAATTCAAGTTAAACCGCTTATATC